>CAIPJU010000168.1 GCA_903865465.1 uncultured Bacteroidota bacterium | reverse complement strand
TTGTAATCAGGGCTTAAAGCAAGCAACCAGCCCGCTAGCGCCGATTTGTAATCGGGGCTTAACCAAAATATTTAATACAATATATATTCACGGCACGGATAGCAGTCTTCGCAAGCAGCATTTGTTGTAGGTAGTAAGTTTTGGACTCGGAATGCAAATCCGCGCCAGCGAGCTTGGGAGGATTGATGATTTTTCAATAATCCCAATCTTTATATAATCTTTATATTCATCCCCAACTAATTGTACATTATTATAATTAGCTTTGCACTTATATGAATTATTCTGATCCCGACGAAGTATTTCCCGTAGTAGATGAGGAAGGTAAGACCATCGGGTATGCACTCAGGTCGGTTTGTCACGACGGAAAAAGCAAGCTGCTTCATCCTGTTATACATTTGCATATCTTCAATTCTGCAGGGAAACTATTCCTCCAGAAGAGGTCAATGAAAAAAGATACACAGCCCGGCAAATGGGATACCTCAGTGGGCGGTCATGTGGCTCCAGGCGAGGAGATTACTGAGGCTTTGAGGAGAGAGGCTTCAGAAGAGATCGGAATAACAGGATTCCAACCCGAATTTCTTGGCAGATATGTCTGGGAATCACCTGTTGAACGGGAACTTGTAAATTCATTTATGGCAGTTTCAGATCAGCTCCCCGTCATAAATCCCGATGAGATTGATGAGGGAAGATTCTGGTCATTGGAGGAGATCAAATCCAGTAAGGGGAAAGCTGTTTTTACACCGAATTTTGAGAAAGAGTTTAATGATTACCTGCTTCAATGCTTTTTATCATGCAGGGAAAGGCAATAAATAATTCGAATGGTGGTTTAATCATTCATTAATTAAGATAGTTTTGGCATTTTAAATGATCAGCGTATGAAATCAGATAAAATATATCTGGCACTTTTCTTTATTATCATTTTTACCTCACTCTCCTGGATAGTCTCCTGCACTCATAAGGTAGATATCTCAGGTTTTACAGAGGTCTGCTTTACCAGGGATGTACTTCCAATCTTTCAGAATAACTGTGCTATTTCACATTGTCATGAAGGGGGGAGGGAATTGTCATTCTCCGATTATGCAGGCATTAGCCGCAATGTCGTTGCAGGGGACCCTAATGGCAGCCGTCTATATAAGGTTATTACCGAGACCTGGGGATTTAACAGGATGCCCCCAAAACAACCTTTGTCAAAGGCTAACAGGACAACCATAATGCTTTGGATATTGCAGGGGGCAACAAATGCCACATGTACCGTTCCAAGCGATACGACCGGAACTGGCACAGGAACCGGTACCGGAGATGCCGGAGTAAAAAGGGCATGCTTCACACGTGATATCCTGCCGGTTCTTGTATCACGCTGCGGGATTGCAAGCTGCCACGATGCTATAACTCACAAATCGGGATATAACTTCACCTCGTTCTCAGGGGTAATGGCAACAGTGACTGCCGGAAGTCCTTCAGGAAGCAGGCTTTACAGGACTATAACAAATACCTCGGGTGAGGATAAAATGCCCCCCTCATCGAAGTCACAGCTTACAGCAGCTGAGATTGACTCAATTGGGAAATGGATTGGCTACGGAGCTCTCAATGAAACATGCACAGTACCATGCGATACTGTAAATACAGTAACCTTTGCAGGACAGATATGGCCAATGGTGCAATCAACCTGCATGGGGTGCCACAGCGGTTCTAGTCCTTCGGGTGGCATCTCGCTTAACTCCTATGCAAATGTTGCATCAATAGCTTCGGCAGGAACGCTTGTTAATGCCATCAATGGTGCTGGAGTTGCCAAGATGCCTCCTTCGGGTGCTTTAACTACATGCCAGAAAAGAGAGATTGCCATTTGGGTCAATAACGGATATCTAAATAACTGACATTCCAATGAATAAAAAACGTTTTGCAATAACTTCCATGATTGTTGCCATTATATCGGTGCTGGCCGTTTCGTGCTACTACGACAACGAAGAGGCACTTTACCCAAATCTCTCCAACACCTGTGATTCTTCAAATGTGACTTACTCGGCAACGATAAGCACAATTATTAACGGATACTGCATCAATTGCCACAGTGGCTCACTCCCTTCAGGAGGAGTATCGCTGGGAAGTTATAGCAATGTTAAAGCTTTAGCAACGTCAGGCACCCTGATAAATGCCATTAAGGGAAGCGGCCTTCCGCAAATGCCTCCATCAGGCGGACTTAATAGCTGCAGGGTAAACCAGGTAAATATATGGATCAGGAATGGCATGCTTAATAATTGAACCACTATAACAAACAAGATATGAGACGACTGGCTATTGCTTTTTTCGCTTTTCTGATACCTGCAGCCCTTTTTGCACAGGATGACCTTATGAATCTGCTTAATTCGGATGCAGCTCCAGATATCAACTATACAACTGCCACCTTTAAGTCAACACGCATTTTGAATGGCCATTCAATAGAACGAATGGTACCGGGGCAGCTTGATTTCAGGATCTCCCACCGATTCGGGACCCTTAATTCCGGTTCCTATAACCTTTGGGGACTCGACCAGTCGAATATCCACTTCAGCCTCGAATATGGGATCATGAAATGGCTGATGGTCGGTGTCGGAAGAGGCTCATACGAAAAGACCTTCGACGGTTTTGCCAAGTTCTCTGTTCTCCGGCAGTCGAAAGGAGACAGGGTAATGCCCGTATCAGTTTCTGTTATGACTTCAGCAGCGCTAATGTCACAGAAATGGACCGATCCGACAAGAGCCAACTATTTTTCATCGAGGATGTCGTATGTGGCTCAGGTTCTTGTAGCCAGGAAATTCAGCCAGGCATTCTCATTCCAGCTTACTCCCACTTATGTTCACAGGAACCTGGTTACAACGGCCCTGGATCCTAACGACATATTCGCCATGGGGGCTGGTGGCAGGCTGAAACTGTCAAAGAGGATAAGCCTGAATGCTGAATATTATTATGTTGCGAATCCGAAAACCTATATGAGCACACAAATCTATAATCCCCTTTCAGTAGGAATCGACATTGAGACCGGAGGACATGTGTTCCAGCTGATGCTGACCAATTCCGTTGCAATGATCGAAAAGGGCTTTGTTGGCGAGACAACAGGAAGCTGGCGAAAAGGAGATATCCATTTCGGATTCAACATCTCGAGAGTATTTACACTTAAGAAACATAAATAACAGTTTAAACTGACTTCAAAAATTAAGATTTTTCGTAAAGCATTCTCATCTTTAATACAATAATTATGAAACGTTTAGCATTGATTTCCATCCTTCTGACACTGGCCCTTTCAATAAATGCCCAGAAATATATGACCAAAAACGGTTATATCGGTTTCTATTCTCACACTCCTATGGAAGATATAAAAGCCGACAACAATCAGGTTGCAGGTGTAATCGATGCATCGACCGGTGATTTGGTTTTCCAGGCTCTTATTAAATCATTCCATTTCGACAGGGCGCTGATGGAAGAGCATTTCAATGAAAACTACATGGAATCTGATACATACCCAAAGTCAAGCTTCAAGGGAAAAATAACAAATTTATCATCGGTTAACCTTTCAAAAAACGGCTCATATGATGTCACAGTTGAGGGTGAACTGACATTACATAACGTCACAAATAAAATTTCTGCAAAGGGGACCCTGGAAGTTGCATCTGGTGGTTTAAATGCAAACGCAAAATTCAACATTGTCCCTGAAGATTACAAAATCAACATACCAGGGCTTGTAAGGGAAAAGATCGGGAAAAACATGGAAGTTACAGTTACCATGAAATATACTCCGGTTGGTAACAAATAAATTTAGTAACTTAGCAATATGAAAACTTATATTAAAGTTGCTCTGTTTTTTGTACTCTTCATCGCTGTAGCCGGAATTCTTGCAGGTCTCTATTTTTATAACCTGAAACATACCGATATGTCGAAAGCCAAACCCGACTTTGTATTGACCTCCTCTGCCGTGCAGAAAGAATTTGAAGAGAATGAAACTACATCATCTGCAAAATATATCAATAAAATCCTGGAAATAACCGGTTCAATTATTTCGGTTAGTACCGGTAAGGACAATTCAGCCACTGTATCGCTTAAGACCGATAATGACATGTCGTCAGTTAGCTGCACCTTCCCTGCTGTTTCTGATCCTTCGGCATTCAAACCAGGTGATAATATAACTCTCAGGGGTCAGTGTTCCGGTTTCCTGATTGATGTACAGATGTTCAATTGCGCCCTAGTTAAGACCAAATAAATCCACAATGAACGTTAAAATTCTTGTTTTAGACAACGAATTTGAAGCCACACTGCTTGACAGTATTTTAGAGGAGAACAATATCCCTCATATCATTAGGTCCTATCACGATCTCGTATATGATGGTCTCTGGCAAACACAGAGTGCATGGGGCCACGTTGAAGCACCAGAGGAATTCAGGAAGGAGATCCTGGAGATATACAAGGGGATGTCTGCCTGAACCCAAAAGAGAGGTTGCATAATCCGACAAAGAAATTATCTTTGTGCTGCATAGTGGAAAAATTATTTTCCACTCAGGCTTTTGTGATATTCCTAATGTAAAAAAAGTATCTTTTTCTTCTAAGGAATAATTGAAGTTAAGCCTGGTTACCTCTAATCTGTTGTAAATGAATACCAGAATTAAAGATATAATTTCCCGAATAGAGACAAGTTCTGTAAATTTCAGGCAGATTTTTAAAGTTGTATCAAACAAATATTTCTATATCAGCCTGTTCTGTGTCATTACCGGGGTTCTGATGAATTTTGCTTCCCAGACTTACCTGCATAATTATATTTCTGCCGGGAAGACACTTCCGATGCTTTCCGATCTTATTCTCGACAACCTTCCAGTTTATAACGTGTCGATTGTCTATGATATATTCTGCCTGATACCATTGGCCCTGCTTCTGATATATCTGATTGATAAAAAGGAATTTGAAAGATTGCCATTCTTATTGCTTATGGGAGGATTCTTCTATATTATAAGGGGAATCTTCATTGTACTTACCCCTTTTGGAAATCCCCCGATGTTCAACGGGTCAGATGCCTTCTTCCATGGCTTTGCCAACTTTGAAATAGGAGTCTATCCATCGGGACATGCAGGAAATGTCTTTATGATCTTACTGCTGGTAAGAGACCATATTTACAGGATCCTGATCGGAATCTGTCTTATTATAGTGATCGTTGCCCTTTTCCTGGCGCACGGCCATTATAGTATCGATATCCTGTCGGGTCTCTTCTTTTCCTATGCTATCCGTTCCTTTGGTGACAAATACTTTACAATGTTCGATCTGAGCAGGCAGGGTGCTATTAATAAATAAGATTTAGATTTATTCTGCAAAAGATAGTATCAGGTTGAGCTATTTCTCTTCCTGATTTCAACCCTTTTAATAATGAAGTAATTGACCACTGCTATTAGTGCCATACCCAGAAAGAAAAGGGGGTATGAGTGCTTCCAGTTATCCGGTCCTGTCATCATTGACCATTCCGACATTCCCAGAATTCCGGAAATTAGGGTGAGAGGCATGAATATAGTTGCTATCAGCGTAAGCCTCTTTACCGAAAGGTTAGTCTCATTCGACATCTTTGTCATCTTGTTATTCAGAAGCGAAGTATAAAGTTCCATAAGGCTGGTCTCTATTTCGCGATATGTCTCGGCAAGTTCAAAGAATCTTGCCAGGTGGTCATAAATATCACGGTAAGGAACAATGGCATTTTCAGGAATGAAAGGACAATCCATCCTGCAGATCTTCACCAGGATCTCACGTTCGTGATAGAGGCTCTTCCTTAGTGAAAGGAGGTCCTTCCTCAGCCTGATAAGCTGCATGGGTTTGAAATTCTCAACATCTGTTACAAGCCTCTCTTCTGCATCTTCAAGTTCATCCTCCATAACATCAAATGAATTGTATTTCTGATCGACAAGGTAATCGAGCACTACATGCATTAAAAATGCAGGGCCTGCTTTTACTAATCCCGGATTACCTTCGATTATCGTGGTCACCTCATTCAGAGGTTTCCTCTCCCCTGAATTAGTTCCGCTTACCGTAATAAGAAAGTTCTTCCCTATAAATAGGTTTATCTCATCAATTGACAGGATATTCTCAGAATAGCTGAAAGCATTGAATAAAATAAAGGTATTGCCTGTAAAATACTCAATTTTAGGAACCTGTTTATCATCAAAGCAGTCTTCAACCGACAAGGGGTGGATACCCATCTTATCGACAAGGGCATTAAACTCCTCCCGTGCCGGCTTATAAAAGTTAAACCATACGAATCCTCCTTCCCCGAGAGCAGCAATGGCATCTTCGATCGAATTTATGCCATAAAACAAGTCTGAAGAGGTAAAATGATAGTATTTTGATCTTGTCTCCATCCTCTGACAATGATAGTTAAATAAAATAATCACAAAAACTAAGACAAATTACTATAAAAAAGCAGAAGTGCAGTACTTTTGCAGGCTTTTATGACTCCTCAGGGGAAAATCCTGGTCATAATTGAATATCTGATAATTTTTTAACTCTGATTGAAGAAATCTTCTTTACATTTGAACATGAAACAGGCCGGTACAGAAAATAATAATAAAGCACTTCTAATTCTAAACCCAACATCGGGTGTTCAGCCCGTCACTTTTATAGTTACGAAGGATATTGAGCGCCGGAAAGATGAAATATCTGCCTGTAAATCAATGAGTAAAACTGAGACAGGCCCGATTATAAGGGAAAATTTCGATCAGTATGAAGTTTTTGTTGCTGCCGGTGGCGATGGTACAGTGCATACCGTAGCTTCTGAACTGGTTGATACAGGCAAGATTCTTGCCGTTTTGCCTCTCGGTTCAGGGAATGGTTTTGCGAGGGAATTCGGATTCAAACTTAATGTCCGCCACCTGATATCAGACATCAGCCGTACTGAAAGCATGGATATAGATGTTATAGATATCAACGAAAACATGTGCCTTAATGTGGCAGGTATAGGTCTCGACAGTTTCGTTGCCCACTCATTTAACGACCTCAAACTTAGAGGCTTCCTCCCTTATGTATGGCTTACCTTTAAGACCTTTCTCCTGCTTCGCCCGTTTAATGTAAAAATTTCAATAGGCGATGAGGAGGTTATTTCAGAGGAGTTGTTTGTAATTACCTTTGCCAATACCCGGCAGTTCGGCAATAATGCCTTTATTGCCCCCCGTGCAAGACCCGATGACGGACTTATCGATATTGTTCTTATCAAACCCTTTCCAAAGCTTTTCGGCCCTCTTTTTATTCTGAGGCTGTTTACTAAAAGGATCAATAAATCCAAATATGTCAGGACTATTAAGACAGATAAAGACATAATAATTGAAACTGATGAGACCAGGTTCCATATTGACGGGGAGCCGCTCACGATCTCAGGAAAGGTTGCCATAAAGGTCAGACGCGAAGTTCTGAAGGTACTCAAGACCCCCGGGAATAAATTTATCTGATTCCTGGTTTAAGCCGTTTTAACTTAAAAAAGAGCTCTACTTTAAACTACTGATAATATGAAAAAGCTACTGATTTTTGTATTTCTCCTTTCGTTCGTCCGGTCATACGGGCAGACCCCCCAAATCAATCTTATACCTCAGCCTGTTCTGCTAAAACAGAATGAGGGAAGCTACCAGCTGACCAATGAAACGACTGTTGGCTTTAATAACCCCTTATGCGGCAATGTTGCAGCAATGCTTGCCGGGAAACTGAATACGTCTACCGGTTTTGCGATCCAGAGCATGCAGGGGAAACCGGGTTCGATAGAATTCGACCTGAATAAAGTGGCAGTTGAGAAACTTGGAAAGGAAGGTTATACTCTGGTCTCCACTTCAAAGGGGGTTACTATAACTGCAAATGATCCTGCCGGACTTTTTTACGGCATGCAGACCCTTCTTCAGCTGCTGCCAAAGGAAATTGAAAGCAGGAGTACCGTGAATATGAGCTGGGTAGTACCGGCAGTTGAGATTACCGATTATCCCCGTTTCGGTTGGAGGGGGATAATGCTCGACGTCAGCAGAAACTTCTTTACTAAAGAGGAGGTGAAGAAATATATCGATGAGATATCAAGGTATAAGTTTAACACCCTTCACTGGCATCTTACCGATGATAACGGATGGAGAATCGAAATAAAGTCATTGCCGAAGCTTACTGAAGTTGGTGCATGGAGAGTTCCCCGCTACGGCCAGTTTGGTCAGCGCGCCGAACCAAAACAGGGAGAAGCTGCCACAGTTGGAGGCTTTTATACCCAGGCCGATATTAAGGAAGTTATTAAATATGCTGCCGAAAGAAATGTGACAATCGTTCCCGAAGTCGATGTACCAGGCCATAGCATGGCCGCAATTGCCGCATATCCTGAGATCAGCTGTACCAAAGATCCCAACACTAAGGTAAATCCCGGTTCAAATTTTTCGGAATGGTATGGAAACGGCAAATTTAAAATGCTCACCGATAATACCCTCAATCCTTCGGACGACAAGGTATATGACTTCCTCGACAAGGTCTTTACAGAGGTTGCTGCTCTCTTCCCCAATCAGTATATTCATGTTGGTGGCGACGAGTGTTATAAAGGCTTCTGGGAAAAAGATCCGGGTTGCCAGGCTCTTATGAAAAAGATGAACATGAAACAACCCGAAGAGTTACAGGCTTATTTTATGAAAAGAGTGGAAGGAATCCTGAAAGCAAAGGGGAAGAAACTTATCGGCTGGGATGAGATCCTTGAAGGTGGCATTGCACCTGAAGCTACTGTAATGAGCTGGCGTGGAATCAAGGGAGGAATAGAAGCTGCAAAGCTGGGACATTATGTTGTTATGACACCTACCACTTTCGCCTATATCGACTATCAGCAGGGTGAACAGACCATAGAACCTCTTCTCTATGCTGGCCTGAGGATGAGTAAATGCTACAGTTATGAGCCAATTCCTGAAGGTGTGGATGCAAAGTACATTCTCGGAGGGCAGGGAAACCTATGGACCGAACAGATTTCCAGCTTTACCCATGCAGAATATATGACATGGCCAAGAGGCTGGGCCCTGTCGGAAGTCTTCTGGTCGCCGAAGGAGTCAAAAAACTGGGATAACTTCGTGCAGAAGGTCGAGAAGAATTTCGACCGCGCCGATATTGAAGGAATAAATCATGCCGTTGCAATTTATGATGCCATTATTGCCGTAAACAAGAAGGATGGCAAAAGCATCATAACTCTTAGTTCTGAAGTTCCGGGTCTCGATATTTATTACACTGTCGACGGATCGATGCCATCTACCTATTCCCAGAAATACGTGAACTCTTTTGAACTCCCTGAAGGTCCTGTAACACTGCGTGTTGTTACCTACAGGAGTGGCAAAACAATAGGGCATCTTATCACACTGAGGCCTGAAGATCTTAAGAAAAGATAAAAATCAATCCCATGAAACTGCAGGGTTTAATAAAGAAGATTCTTGTTGCAGGAGTTGCGTTCCTGGCTGTGTTTACCATCGAGCTTCAGGCCCAGACGACCAATGGAGCCGGGCATAAACATGTTCAGCTTCCGAATGGTTGGAAGCTTACTCCAGCAGGTAAAGAGCTTCCTGCCGGCGACCTTCCCCTGAATATTGTAATATCGCCATCGGGAAAGTTGGCAGTTGTCGCAAATAATGGCGAGAGCGATCAGACTATCATGCTTTATGATGTTGAGCATGAAAAACGGATTGATTCCCTTGTTATTGGTAAATCGTGGCTGGGGCTGGCGTTCTCCGATGACGGTAAATACGTCTGGGCTTCGGGAGGGAACGATAATATTGTAATCCGGTATGGCATTAAAGATAACCGTCTTAAAGAGATGGATACCATTAAAATCGGAGAACCATGGCCTGAAAAAATTGCAGTTGCAGGAATAGCGCTCGATGATAGCCATCACAGGCTTTATGCAGTAACCAGCGAAAACAACTCCCTTTATGTTATGGATACCGGTACACGGAAGGTGATTGCCAGGTATATGCTCGGGGGTGAGGGATACACCTGCATCCTTTCGCCGGATAAGAAAAATCTTTTCATAACATGCTGGGGATGCGACAAAGTGATACTTTTTGATACCGGAAAACAAGCTATCACCGGTACTATTGCAGTTGGCGACAATCCAAACGATATGTGCATAACAAGGAACGGGAAGTTCCTCTTTGTGGCAAACGCTAACGACAATTCGGTTTCGGTAATCGACACAAAACAGAAAAAAGTCATAGAAACTTTGAATTCGGCGCTCTATCCTGAATCGCGTCCCGGCTCAACAACAAACAGCGTAGCCCTGAGTGAGGATGAAAAAACTCTTTATGTTGCCAATGCCGACAATAACTGCCTTGCTCTCTTCGATGTCGCTACACCGGGATCGGGAAAAGGAAAGGGTTTTATTCCGACAGGCTGGTATCCGACCTGTGTAAGAACTGCAGGAAGTAAAATTCTTGTTACTAACGGAAAAGGTTTAAGCTCGCATGCAAATCCCTTTGGACCAAATCCCAGCAGAAAAGGCGGAGAAGTAGTTTACCAGTCTGGAGGAAAGGAAAAGAAGATTAAAGAGCAGTATATAGGCGGTTTATTGAGGGGAACTCTAAGCATTTTGCCTGTTCCGGATGAAAAAGCGATGGTTTCGTATTCTCAGGCTGTATATGCAAATACACCTTATGTGAAGGAGAAGGAGCTTGTATCGGAAGGGATGGCAGGAAATCCCGTGCCTGTCAGAGTAGGTGACCCCTCCCCGATAAAACATGTATTCTATGTCATAAAGGAGAACCGGACATATGACCAGGTGCTTGGTGATGTTCGCGAAGGTAATGGTGATACTTCACTTGTACTGTTTGGTGAAAAGGTTACACCCAATCAACATGCTATAACACATGAATTTGTACTTCTCGATAATTTCTTTGTCGATGGTGAAGTAAGCGCCGACGGACATCACTGGTCAATGGGAGCCTATGCCGACGATTTCCTTGAGAAAAGCTGGCCGACAAGCTATGGAGGAAGGGGCGGAAGCTACAACAGCGAAGGTACGAGGGAGATAGCCAATAACAAGGATGGTTTTATATGGGACGACTGCAACCGGAATAATGTCAGTTACAGAACCTATGGTGAATTCATCGATGCAGCAGGCCCAAACATACCAGTACTTAAAGAGCATTACTGTAAATATTTTACTATCTGGGATCAGTCGGTTCGCGACACAATACGCTTCTCGCAATGGCGTCGCGATTTTGATTCTCTGATGGCGATAAATGCTCTTCCCCAGATGAATACTATCCGGTTTATCAATGACCATACTGAAGGTTTAAGTCTGGGAAGGCCAACGCCGATAGTTCATGTGGCTGATAATGACCTTGCTGTTGGAATGTTTCTCGATCACCTCAGCCATAGCAGCATATGGAACGAAAGTGTGGTGTTCATTTTGGAAGATGACGCCCAGAATGGTCCCGATCATGTCGATGCACACCGCAGTACAGCCTATCTGGCAGGAGGATTTGTAAAGCAGAATTTCGTCGATCATACTGCCTATACCACATCATCAGTACTTCGTACCATGGAGCTTATATTAGGACTGCCGCCAATGACTCAGTACGATGCTTCGGCTGTGCCTTTATGGCGTTGTTTCAACAACACATCTGGCCATCAGTCATTCAACACAAAACCGTGTAATATCGACCTTAATTTAAAGAATCTGGCGCCAAGTTCATGGCAGAGGAAAAGCGAAAAATTCGACTTTACCGCCGAAGACAGAGTGAATGATTCAGAATTCAATGAAGTTATCTGGAGAGCCGTTAAAGGGCTTGATTCGAAATGCCCAGCTCCTGTTCATGCCGCCTTCCTGATGACTTCAGGAGTTAAGGACAGTGAATAATCTCTGTGTGACTCAGTGCTTCTCCGTGTAACTCTGTGTAAGCTCTTCAAAAAAATTACACAGAGAGACACAGAGGAAACACAGAGGGACACAGAGAAAATATTAACTATTTCAGTTTAAATTCAACCGGGACGCGGACATTAACATCGACAGGTTTTCCGGCCTGGCTTCCGGGCTTCCAGTCGGGCATACTGTTAATTACCCTCATTGCTTCATCATTTAAAGCAGGGTTTGCAGATTTGCCAACAGCTACATTAGTTATCTTTCCTGAACTGCTTACAGTAAAGAATACATTCACCACCCCGGAGATTTTGTTTTCGAGCGCTTTTGCGGGATATTTAAGATTGCTGTAAATCCAGCTGTTCATGGCAGCCTTCCCTCCGGGAAATTCTGGTAACTCCTCAACTACAACAAAAGGAGCCTTATTTGCATTTTTATCATCTGTTTTTGTAGTATATGCATTTCTATTATCTGTCTTTGTAGTATCAGCCTTCTTTGTGACAACTTCAATGACACCATTCTTCCCTTTTTCTCCATATTTATCAACAGCCGTTTTGTCTTTTGTAACATAAACCGCTGAAATAGTGTTAGGATCGAGTGATTTAATATCTACATCGCTGACTTTTCCGTCGACTATTACAAGAGCATTCTTCATTTCGCTGTCACCTGTGCTCTTGCCTTCACCGGTGCTTTTACCGGTTCCGCTGCTGACAGCACTGCTTTTGTCAGCACCCTTTAAAGTTATTACTACGGCTCCGTCTTTCCCCTTATCTCCATACATTTTGTTTGCAGACTCCCCCTTAAGAACATCTATTGACTGGATTGTCTCCGGGTC
>CAIPJU010000167.1 GCA_903865465.1 uncultured Bacteroidota bacterium | reverse complement strand
TCAAGCACCTGAGCCTGCATATCGCGCCCACTGACAGTCTGGGTAATCTCCAGAAGCCGGTCGGCAAGCGTACTCTTTCCATGATCGATATGGGCAATAATGCAAAAGTTCCTGATGTTCTTCATATGCAAAAAATCCTAATTTCCTTGATATTCTTATTAAACCTTATTTTAAAACGCTACAAAGATATTCAAAATTCGATAAAGGGAAATATTTGGCCTATTTGATATATTATAAGCCGAATGTCTTGGCGAAATCAATAGGGATCACACACAGGTGATAACCCTTATAATAATTGAATACTAAAGGTATAACACGTATTCAATCTCGTTCAGTGTTGGTGGTTGTGTCTGACTTGTTGCTTGAAATCTTTAAACGACATTCCTGTCCTGGCAGATATGGCCCGTTTTAATGAATTTACAGAACCAAATCCGCTCCGGTGTGAAAAATCTTCGGTGGTAGCATCCGGTTTTTCGGGTATAAGCCGTTTCAGCTCCTCCAGGCGGAAATCATTTACAAAAGAGCAGAAGTTTTGGTTAGAATGTTGATTGATGATTAAGGAGACGTAACCCCTGTTTGTACCGACTATTTTCACCACATCAGCGATGTTGAGGTTGCTGTTCAGGTAGATTTTATGATTGACGAATACCGCTATGATCTTATTCATGAATTCCTCCTGCTCTTTACCGGATATTTCAAAGGGTAGAACTGAACCTTCTTCAATGTTTGCCGGATCGACGGAAGGATTAATCAATTTTTGTCTGATACCCGAATTGCCCATCATGAACAGCAGTACTGCAAACAGTGTCCATGCTGAATAGACCAATCCGTTTGCCTGCATGATAAAGGTACGGCCAATTAGGGTGATTACCCCCGATAGAATACCCATGGCGAGTATAGAATAGATCAGTTGTTTTACGTTTGTCAGTTTGGCATCCCTCAAATCAGAATAGAATTGCTCTGCTTTGTGTCCGAATTTATGGATCAGCAAATAGTTGCCGGCTAATGATACGACCAGCGTAATAATATAACCTATCTGCATCACATTCCGCATAAAGCTAAGATACTTCCCTGCTGCAGATGCCTGTGGATATGGCTGGTTAAACAACCATGCTTTATATTCATCGGCAGGGGTAAACAGCACACCTAACCCGTAAATCAGCGCTACTAGCGCCGGGATGATCAGATATTTTGAATGCGTTTTGAGCGAAAAATGGTCATCCACGGTGAGCAGCCTGAAATAGATGTAATACAAGGGGAAAATGGATAAACTTAGCCATTGCAGCGGTACATCAACAAAGCGGTAGAGGTTGGGAAGGGGGGCAAAATAGAGAAAATGAGCGGTAAAAATCACTCCGGTCAGCAGCATAAACCACGAAAGAAACCGACGCGGCGTACTGCATTTTTTTGGGCCACTATTCAGGGTAATTGACCAGAAGAGACTTACAAAAATGGGGGCCAATAAAAAAATGATCCTGACCATAGTTATACAATTAGTAGATAAGGCTGAATTTATACTATTGTTTTCAAAAGTACGAAATCGAATG
>CAIPJU010000166.1 GCA_903865465.1 uncultured Bacteroidota bacterium | reverse complement strand
TCAGGATTGCCATGCATGAACTCGGTCACGTGGTTTGTGGTGTCTATACAACGAAATACATCGATCATTTTAATCTGGGTGATGTCCCAACCAGCGGTATAACTGAAGGAATAGCTGAGTTGCTGGCTTTCAAGAATACAGAAGGGCTTGAATTAAAGCAGCGTAGCTTTGAAGAGCAGAAGGAAATGCTCTCCCTGGCCGCATTATGGTACCTTGTAGATATTGGAGGACAGTCACTTACTGAAATTGAGACCTGGAAATGGATGTACCTTCATCCCAAAGCAACAGCCTCAGAATTGCAGACTGCCGTTATGAATATCAGCGGAGAGATCTGGAATAAATATTATGCGTCAATATTTGGGGGCATAAAAGATCAGCATATCCTCTCGGTCTATAATCACTTTATAACCGGGAGTTTGTACCTTTTCAACTATTTTGTAGGTGATGTTGTGATGTTTCAGCTGTATCATGCCTACATGCCAGGAAACCTGGGTGACGGATTGAAAAATGCATGCCTTGAGGGTCAGACTTTACCCGAATTATGGATGTTACATGCTGTGGGAAAAAAAATATCTTTAAAGCCTTTAATGGAAACCGCTCAAGAGGCTATAAATAAGTTTGGTTCTATCACGTTTAGTATGGGTAATATAAATTTTTATCTCATTGCATCTGGCAATTGGCAACTAGCAGCTGGCAGATTTTCGATTGGAGAAGGTAATCTTTTTCAGAACAAGGTTAAGTATGAAAGTCATTTTTTTACAGGCAATCAAGCCAGTCGCCAGTAGCTAATGGCAAGCCGCGAATCAATGACCTATTAGCATTAAGGAAATCTTATTTACCCATACAGATCATCATAGAGCCATAAATTTGATAATTTACAATGAATTGATCGAAGGGGGTAATTCAAAATAATTAAATTAATCAGTCATGACAATTCTTTAAACTATTAAACCATCATATGAAGACGACAATACTAATACTCATATCACTCCTTTTGATGGCTGAAGGAGGTTGTTTCGCTCAGACTGCAAAACAAAGTTTGTTTACAAAAACCGGGAATGGACTGGAATGGGAGAATGAGGGAGAGCTTTTCCGGATTGAACCGTTTGGCCAAAATACCCTTAGGTTCCGGTCATCACGAAGTCTCCATATATCCGATGAAATCTGGAATATCTTACCGCAGCCTGAAACAAAGCCAGTCATTCAGATTCTTGAAGGAAAGGCAATAATTTCCAATGGGAATATCAGGGCTGAAATTCGTGAAAATGATGGACTGATCACCTATTTTAATCAGAAAAATGAAGTACTGCTAAAGGAAGCCTATCATCATCATGTAACCCGCATTGCACGCCAATATAAAAGCAGGGGGAGCGAGCGGTTTGAACTGATGCTCACTTTTGAAGCAGAGAAAACTGAACATCTTTACGGAATGGGACAATATCCCAACGATTGTCTTGACCTTAAAGGGACAGTACTGGAATTGGCCCAGAAGAATACCCAGATATGCATCCCGTTTCTTCTATCGAGTAAAGGTTACGGATTTATCTGGAATAATCCATCCATTGGAAGAGCCGATTTGTCGATGACACATACCAGCTTTTCGGCCAAATATGCAAAACAAATTGATTATTTTATTTTTGCAGAAGGTTCACCCGCCGATCTTGTCCGGAAATATTCAACGCTTACAGGAAAATCACCGATGATGCCTTCATTTGCAACAGGGCTTTGGCAATCAAAACTTCGTTACGCTTCTCAGGATGAACTTCTTTCGGTAGCGAGGGAATATAAAAAACGGAACTTGCCCATTTCC
>CAIPJU010000165.1 GCA_903865465.1 uncultured Bacteroidota bacterium | reverse complement strand
CACTCCTTTGCAACAAAAAACTGCTCATCTTTTTATTGATGCCGGTGCGGACATTGTAATCGGAGCACATCCGCACGTGATTGAACCGATTGAAATGTATAACAACAAACCAATTTTCTACTCGCTTGGCAATTTTATCTTTGATCAAAAAGAGACTGGTCCGACTAGCAAAGGTCTTGCGGTTATAATTTCGCTTGCACCAGACTCTGCGACATATAATCTATTTCCGATTTCAATAATAAAACAGCAAGCTGCACTCATGACTCCAGTGGATCGACAAAACGAGCTTGATAGTTTGGATGTGCAAGTTGGCACAATCGTTGTACCAAGATCACAAAAAATTGTTTCAGATAATTTTAAAAATATTCAAATCGGTTCAGCTTCTATTCATGCCGAGTTGGCTTTAACTCAAACCGAGCAGATTCAAGGACTTTCTGATAGAACTTCTCTGGCTTCGAGTACTGGAATGTTATTTGTTTTCGACTACCCTTCAAATTGGGGAATATGGATGAAGGATATGAATTTTCCGATTGATGTTTTATGGATAACAGAAGATCTAAAAGTTGGATATATTGTAGAAAATATGTCACCAGCAAGCTATCCGAATGTATACGAACCAAAGACACCGATGCGTTATGTTTTGGAAGCGCCGGCTGGAACAATAAAACAATACGGAATTACAGTAGGACAGAATGTGATGATGAAATAGTTTTTTAAATTTAAAAAAGTAAGCCGTGGTGTCCTAGAGACACCACGGCTTTGTTTTTTGAGTATTTAAGCTTATCGCTGGTTGGGGATTTCTCTGAGAATTTTCTCCACTTCTGTTAAGCTTTTTGCCACCCTTGGTTCGTTTTTTTTCGCTTCTTTGCCCAGATTAGCAAGCACTACTTCAATCTGAACCGGACTTAAAATCACGATGTCCGGCTTGAGTGTGCCATAACCGAGTATTTTGCATATCTCGGCATAATCTAAGTCCAGCTTCTCGAGTTCTAACTTTTCTGCCATCTCATCCAAGGTGGTGTCGTGATGTTGGCCTGCTACAAGAGAATCTTCCAAATCTTGGCCGAGCATTTGCTCAAGACCTTCCGTGAGGAGTGCGTAATCAAAGGCCAGATTTCCGTTTTGGTTGGCTCTGTCAATTAGCACTTCATTGAGGATGCATTGTGACACCGCCTCAGTCATGAAGTCATCGGTCGTGGTGTTGGTGTCTTTGATCTCGACGAAGGCTCGTCCGTCATAGACTCTAAACTCCTCTCGTTGTTCATCTCCTGGTGACGGTGGGACGTCCCGAACAATACAAATATGACGTGTCAGATCCTTCTTCACGCTCTTTCCTTTCACTTCACAAAAAGTACAACTCTGACGATAGTATTTAATATATTTTGTCTATTGTCAACTGCCTTTTTTGCCAGGCTGATTGCTGATATACTTAGTATATTCTTTACATCAATAACCAAACGAGAAAATATGAAAACAATTAAAGTGGCTGTTAATGGAGCAGGACGGATCGGACGAGCGTTTATAAAAGTTGCACGACAGCATCCAGAAATAGAAATAGTTGCGATAAATGATCTTGCTGATATCAAAAGTATTGCTTATCTATTAAAGTACGATACAGCTTATGGTGTCAGCGATTTTT
>CAIPJU010000164.1 GCA_903865465.1 uncultured Bacteroidota bacterium | reverse complement strand
TGTCGGTGTTTCCGAAGAGATATTCCAAAAAAACTTCAACCCTTTTTCAGATAATCTTAATGAAAAGATGCGCTCGAATTCTGAAAAGAAAGATTTGGAATTCACATACTCAAACTGCAACTCCATCTTACCTGCTTCAATCTTGGAAAGATCGAGTATGTCGTTGATAAGAGTCATCAGGTCGGTAGAAATATAACTTCCATCTTTTTTAAGGAGTTCAATCTCTGTATAGACCTTAGCCTTGCTTAGAATTTGCTTATATATATCAAAATATTCTTCCGATTTTCCAGGTGGAAAGAGATCAGTGATTACCATTTCTTTCATCTCATCCGGAGAATATCCAAGCATAAGACTCACTGCTTGTTGGTATACTGGCACTTACCCTGCTGATCTGTCAGGAAGATGGCGTCTGCAGAATTTTCCATTATTGACCTGAACTTTTCCTCACTCACCTTTAATAATTGTTCAGCTGCTCTTTTTTCAATTTGAATCCTGTGTTGTTCATGTGCCTCTTTTACAGCAAAAGGCAGGCGGGTCATATGTTCTTTGATTATGTAATCGTTAGCGCCTGCTTTTATGCACTCAATTGCTGTCACTTCGTTCAATGAACCCGTATAAAGGATAAATGGCAATAATGGGTCGAAAAGCCTGACATCTTCAAGTGCCTTCAAAATCTTCAAAACTATGTAACCTCTGAAATACACCAAACAATTTATTTGCGTACTGCTGGTTAAGCCCAGCTCCATTATCCCTGATTGAATATGTTATTTCAAGTGGTCCTGAATTGAAAGAAATTCATATTTCCGATTTCCTTTTCTTTGAAGTGAACTTTATTGCATTGGATAACAGATTAATCCAGACCTGTTTTATAAATACCGGATCAGCGTAAGATTGTGGCAAATTATCAACTTCTAACTTTATCTTAATTTTTAAATCATCCTGGACCGTTTCATTATAGATTGAAAACGCCATCTCTCTCATATTTATCTCCGAATACTGAAGCTCTTTTCTTGTGACCCTCGAAAGATTCAGAAGGTCGGTGATGAGCTGATCCATTTTTTGTGTGTTGCTGCGAATAAGGCCAATCAACCTGTTTCCTTCAGTATCGAGTTTGTTTCCATACTCCTCAAGCACGAATTTCGAAAATCCATCTATAGCACGCAGGGGAGCCCTGAGGTCGTGTGATACGGAATAAGAAAAAGCTTCAAGCTCCTTATTGGCTGTTTCCAATTGAGCAGTTCGTTCGATAACCCGATGTTCAAGTTCAGAATTAAGCTTTTTGATTTCATCTTCGGCATGTTGCCGGGCTTCGAGTATAGCAAGCAATTCTGACCGTGACTGATTGGATATCTCAAGATTACGAAGGTTTTCAGATTGTGCTTTTTCGAGATTGGCAGTTTTCTCCTGTTCCAGTATCCATTCGCGCCGCATCATTGCCAGATTTAAATGGGTACGAACCCGCGCCAGTAATTCTTTTGCAATAAATGGTTTTACCAGGTAATCGTCGGCTCCCATATCCAAACCTCCAACAGCTGCCTCCTCGCCTGCCCTTGCCGAAAGCATAATGACAGGTATCTGTCGGGTATGTTCGTCGTTGGGGAGTTCGCGAAGCAAGCCAAAGCCATCCAGTTCAGGCATCATGATATCGGTAAGCACCAAATCGGGTAAGATAGTTCGTGATATGGCAAGCGCTTCTGCACCATTTGATACTGCTGTTACATCATATTTTTCAGCAAGCATACGAATTACATAGTCGCGCATATCATAATTATCGTCGGCCCAGACAATACGGGGACGCCGTGGTTCCCTGTTATCAGTTTCTGAAGCTGTTGTAATACTGGTCACTTTTTTAACGGGTATCCACAGCATGGTTTCATTGACAAAAACAGATACTGATGTTTTTTGTGTATCCGTCACTGATACCTGCTCAATTCGATCCTCCGGCAAATGCGAAGTTCCTGTTTTGATTGTAACAAAAAAGATGCTTCCCTTTCCCACTTCACTTTCAGCTCTTACATTTCCGCCATGAAGTCCTGCCAGCTCATGTACCAGAGCCAATCCAATCCCTGTTCCTTCAACCGTTCGGGAGCGTGATCCTTTCACCCGGTGAAAACGTTCAAAAAGCAAGGGAAGCTCTTCGCGTGAAATACCAATACCTGTATCTTTCACCCGAAGTTCGATATGATCCTCTTTCCAAATCAGATCGAGACGAATCTCACCATCGAAGGTGTACTTGAAGGAGTTGGAGAGTAAATTGAGTACTATTTTCTCCCACATATCAGGGTCAACATATACCTGTTCTGGTAATTCCCTGCAATTTACGGTAAAGGTTAGCCCTGCTTTTTCGATGGCTGAACGAAACATGCCAGCCAGTTCGACTGTACTTTTGGCTAAATCGATTGGCTTAAAGCAGGCTTTTATACGACCCGATTCGATAAGAGAAAAATCGAGCAGGGTGTTTACAAGTTTTAACAAACGCAATGAATTGCGATGGGCTGTGGCCACTCTTTCCCTTCGAGGTTCAGGAAGCGGGTCAAGGCTTTCGGCAAGCTCATCTTCCAGTGGGCCGAGCATTAATGTAAGCGGTGTACGGAATTCGTGGCTGATATTTGAGAAGAAGGAGGTTTTGGCCCTGTCGAGCTCTGCCATGGCTTCAATATGTTTAAGCTCCGCCTCCACAGCCACGGCACTGGCAATGACATTCCCAATAGTAGAGGCGAGTAAATCGTGAAAATCATGATAATCTTCGCTTACCGGCAAACGGCTGCTCATTCCCAGAACCATAAATATCGAGACCTGTCCGAAGCCAAATCGGGCAATTGGCAGGACTTTTGCACTCCGTACTCCTTCGGGATAAGGACCTCAAACCAGATTCGGGAATCGAACGGCAAGATCTTCCATTAATTCCGCTTTCCCGCTGTTGGCGACAAGTTTAAGCGGCCAGACAGCTTTTATGCTGTTTACATTTATTTCTGACGGGGCGGCATCTTCATTCAGGCCAATGCCGGTACTGGCGACAAGACGTGCACTGACGCGTTCGTTATCCAATTCATAAAAGAGAGCAAAAGGAACATCTAAGGCAGCTTCGGCTAGGCGCTTCTCACGGCAGTACGCAAACCGGGCGACCAGGTTTCAATTGCCCCAAGTGGCGTTTCATCCCATTTTTTTGAAGAAACGATTTTACTCATCTCTCCTCCTCCCGTAAGGAAACTGTTGTTGGAATGCTTGTAGTGTGAGTTGTGAAATTTTTCCATATGACTTTTCCCTTCCGGAGTTATGAATCATCTGGAGTGAACATTTATATTAGAATCAATCTGCCAGTTGAGGGAGATATTAAACCCGAATGTCCGCCTCAAAATGCAAAATTAACTATTGAAGAGACGGGGTTTATAAGAATTCTTTGGATTTGATTATAGGGGAAATGATGATTAATATGTAGGAAAGGGACTACAATACAAGGTTTTGCGGTTTCAATTTTAGGAAGAAGAGGCATTAAGGGGTAAAGTGACCTTAGCCCTTACTCTATCAGATTATTCTTTAAAGCATACATCGTCAGTTCAGCATTTTTCTTCATCTCCATCTTTTTAAGTATATGGATACGATGAGTGCTTACTGTTTTATCGGAGATAAATAATTCCTTTGAGACTTCTGTGACCGATTTCCCCCTTGCCAGTAATAACATAACCTGCAGCTCCCTTTCGGAGAGTTTTTCGTGCGGCTTAAGTGAAGCTGAATCAAAGCCATTCAAAGCCAGTTTTTCTGCAAATGCTGAGGAGATATACCTTTCTCCTCCCGTTATTTTTTCAATTGCAAGAATCAGCTCTTCGTAGGCACTATCCTTTGAGATATATCCCATCGCCCCCATTTTAATTGCACGTATTGCAAATTGCTCCTGGGGATAGACACTTAAAATAAGTACCCGGGTATTCAAATTCCAGCTTTTTATTTTCTGAAGTACATCAAGTCCGCTCATGCCTGGCATGGCTACATCAAGAATCACCAGATCATATTCATTAACTTTGATTTTTGACCATGCCTCAGCTCCATTGACTGCTTCATCAATAATTTTTACATCATCGAGAGTCTTTACATATTGTTTAAGACCCTCGCGGACTATTGAATGGTCGTCAGCAATAAGTATCTTCATTACAAACCAGTTTACTTATAAGGAATAAAGATAATAAGTTTTGTTCCATTGCCATTATCCGAAATAATATCGATGGTACCATTAAATTGTTTTACTCTCTCGCGCATGCTTATTAAACCCAGGGACCTCGATGATCCAACCATCTCAGCTGGTATACCAATTCCATTGTCGCGGATGGTCATGGTGGTGCCTTTAGTTGATTTTCGAAGTTTAACACTTACAGATGAAGCCTTTGCATGGCGTATTACATTTGTCAGGGTCTCCTGGAGTACCCTGAAGAAAATAAGGTTGATTTTAGGATCGGGATATTCTGAGTTATCCAGTTTCAATTTGCTTTTTATCCCTGTCCTGTTTGAAAACTCATCACAATACCATTCAAATGTTGAGATCAATCCCAACTCATCGAGGATTCCCGGACGCAGCTCAGAGGAGATACGCTGGACGTCTTTAATTGTTTTTGAAACGAGGTCAACCAATCTTTCAAGTTTTAACACAGCTTCCGGATTGTCTTTAATATAGATGTGCATCCTGTTCAAATCGAGTTTTAATGCAGTCAATGATTGACCCAGCTGATCATGTATTTCCCTCGAGATATTTGCCCGCTCCTCTTCCCTGACTTCAGTTTGTCGCAGATTAAGCTTTTCCAGAAATTCCTTAGAGTTCCGAAGATCCTCCTCCAACTTTTTCTGACCGGTAAGGTCAATGTGTGTAGCCTGGTTAAAAAGCAGGGTACCCTCAGAATCCCTGATTTCACCCGCTGATACCATAACAAAGAGATGTGAACCATCCCTTCGGATCAACTCAAATTCCCTTGGCTCCATGACCCCTTTTCTTTTAAGTTCAGATAGAACTTCTTTTCTATCTTCAGGATTAGCAAATAACTTATTCGTTTGGCCAACTTCAGATAACAATAATCCGGGATTCTCGTAACCATACATACGGGCATAAGCATGGTTTACCTGCAGAAGGTTGCCACCGGGGCGTGCAATTGAAATTCCCATGAATGAATTCTCAAAGATGCTTCTGAATTTTGCTTCACTCTCTTTAAGAGATGTTTCTACCTGCTTTTGGCTTGTGATATCCTCATATATAACCTGAAAATGCTTAATACCTGTCCAGATAATCTCTTTTAAAAAGGCCCGAAGATGCCGGATTCCTCCATCCTTTCTTATAATGCTGATATCATAATTGGTTATTCCGTCATAACGTTTTTCCAGATGGTCTTCATTTTTCAAAACAAGGTTGTAGCTTTCCTTCGTACAACGCATCTTTAAAGGAGTCGCCTGCAGTTCAGCAAGACTTTCATACCCATAAAAATCCAGAAGAGCCTTGTTTGCATAAATTATAACTCTGTTTGCTGTGGCAATGCGCACACCTAAGGGTGAATCATCAAGAGATCGCCGAAAGTTTTCTGTTTCCGTTTTAAGTAACTCCTCAGTCTTTTTGCGTTCAGTGATATTAAGCGAAGCGCCGGTTATTCCAACAATCTTCCCACCCCTGTTATAAAGTGGTTCCACAACAAGATTGAAATATGAAACATTGTCTTCAATTATCACTTCTATTTCCCGATTCGCAGCCTCTCCCTTCTCGAGAGCCATACGCTTTATCTCATTTACCTTTATTGCTGCCTCAGCAGGGAGCAGCTCAATATCTGTTTTACCAATTACCTCATCTGTGGTATATCCGATCTGGGGATTGAACATCCATGTATACCGAAGGTCCTTGTCCTGATTAAAAACTGCCATATTCACCGAGCTTAAAGCAACTTTCAGACGTGCTTCGTTTTTCGTCAACAACTCCTCTGCCTGCTTACGTTCTGTGATATCGCGAATTATCATGGTTGATTTCGTATTCCCCGAAGCGTCCTGAAAGACAGTACTGGTAACTTCTGCCGGAAATCCCTTGCCATCTTTTCTTAAAAATCTAAGCTCACCCCTGAACTTACCTGTTTTATTTCTCTCATTCAATGCATTAACCAGACGCGGATCGCCTAAATCAACTAATCCATTCCTTCCAAGTTTGCAAATTTCCTCCTCACTCATACAAAAAATTCTGCATGCTTCAGGATTAGCTGAATATATGGATCCATCAGGGTTAGTGAGCAGGAAAGCCTCTCCGCTGTTCTCCAAAATTAAACGGAACCGCTCCTCACTGTCATGCAAAGCTTCCTCAGTCCGTCTGCAGTCCTCAATTTTCTTTTCAGAAAACGCTTTTAATGAATCATATTCCTTCTGCAGTTTCTGCAGCTCATCAATGAGTTCGTTCCTGTTCATATAATGGTAATTCATGCTCATCTGCTTTTCAAAGCACCTCATTTTCAAAGTACAAAGTTAGAATATTATGTAATTCATACCCCGGTTTAATTCTGAATTAACCTATTTCAATGATCTGCATTCAGCAAAAGAATCAAAAACTTCCGAAATTCCATTTTGTCTATGAACTTATTTATCTTTATTCCTTTCCTTACCACCTTGACCCGTATATTATGAAAAAATCATTAACAGGGGTGTTGAAGAGATGCAATGCAATCACATTGTCAGCCACTCTTTTATGCTTATCAACAATTAGTTATGCCCAGATTTCCGGAATGCATGATCCTGCTAAGGCAATAAACGCGGTATATACTGATGTAAACCCAATTATTTCTTGTGAAGATCTGACAAAAGTCACTATTCCGAATGCGGTAATAGAATCTGCTGTAGCTGATCCAAAAGGTTTCTGCCTGGTAACTGTGGTTGTGAACCATCCTCCGGCCAATGACCATGTAAAAGTTTGGATCGCACTCCCCACCAAAAACTGGAACGGAAGATTCTACGGTACAGGTGGTGGCGGATTTGTCGGCGGGTTGACTATTAGCTTACGCGAACCTGTATCTGAAGGCTTCGCGGCAGGTGCAACCAATGCAGGTCATGAAGTTTTTAACGCTTCCTTTGCCCTCGATGCAGACAACCACCATCTTAACTGGCAGGAAATAAGGGATTTTGCTTATCTGGGAATCCACGACATGACCCTTGTTGGAAAGAGGCTAGTGCAGGCATTTTATGGCAAACCAGCCCGTTATTCATATTTTGCCGGAGGGTCCAACGGTGGCAGACAGGCTCTTACTGAATCACAGCGTTTTCCTGAAGATTACGATGGCATTTTATCGTTATGTCCAGCCATAAACTGGTCATACATTTTAATCAGTGATCTATGGCCTCAGGCTGTTATGAATGATGCCAAAAATCTTATTTCAAAAGCAAAATTCGACGCTGTCAACAAGGCTATGATCGAAACATGCGATGGCCTTGATGGTGTGAAAGACGGAGTAATAAATGACCCTCTTCACTGTACATGGGATCCAAAAACCTTAGTTGGTACAACTGTTGGTGAAAGTTTATTTTCAGTTGCAGATGCAGATGTCGTAAGAAGGATCTGGGAAGGCCCGCGCGCACATGATGGTAAATTCCTTTGGCATGGGATGCCGCGGAGTTCCGATCTGACTGCCCAGGCGGGTACAACAGGCACACCCTTGAAGAATGCGCCGAATAGCCTTTTCACTGACTGGACTAAATACTTTCTGACGACCGATCTGAAATGGGATGTTTCACTAATGAATTGCGATGCTTTCGAACTGCTTTGCAATCAGTCTGTTGAACAGTATGGTGCTGTCTTTTATGCGGAAAACACCAATCTTGCTCCCTTCAGGGATCATGGAG
>CAIPJU010000163.1 GCA_903865465.1 uncultured Bacteroidota bacterium | reverse complement strand
CAACTAATTTGAGGTTAGATATTTCATCATCCTCCGCTACAAAGAAAAAGCCTTGGCGCGAAAGCGCCAGGGTTTTTTTGTTTTATGATCGTCAAATGCTTGCATTTGTAAGAGCATAAAACAAAAAAAACCGTAGCCGCACGCAGTGCGGCAAGGCTTTTTCTTTGGGCTGTTATCCAAAACGGATCATAAAATAATCCTTCCACATATTCACGCAGTGCGCCAGGGCTTTTTCTTTGGGCTGTTACCTAAAACGGATCATAAAATAATCCTTCCCCTGCTATATACAATTGATATATCCATCTGTATATTAGCATCTTAACGGTCTTTTATTTACAAATTGACAGCATATTGGAAACAATTACCTTTTTTAGAAAATTATAACGCCTAAAACCAGCTTTGGAAGTTTTCCACGGAATTATCTGATACAAATTTTATCTTATTATAAAAATAATTCTCACCCGCAATAATAACGGCTCCCTCCTGCAATAACAGGGTGTAAAGCTGCTTCTCACTCACTTTGAATAATCTGTTGCATTTAATACATGACGGTACAGTAAAGATTATCCCATGATCGCATAATATCAAATACTGATCAGCTTTGTCGTCATAGCTTATATCAATAAGTTGATTTTGTAGTAGTTGAGCAGATTCATCATCAGAAGTATAAAATAATGGCCGATCAGTCCAGACTTCACCAACTGAAGAGAATAACAGAGCAGGTAACCCGTCATCGTGGCGACCGATAATTGCTATTCTGTTACCACCTATAGCTATCCTGGTGAACGAACAATGCTTGTTGAACCCAGCATATACATTGTTATAATCAAATATGCTCCAGGTTATACCATCTGATGACTTAAGGATATCTCCCTTATTGGTTATTCCAATGCAGAAAGAAGCATTAGCAGCGAGTGAAACGATATTCCCTGTGACTTTAATTCTTTTTCTGCTCCACTTTTCTCCATCGACCGAAGAAATTATTTCGCCACTGTCAGAAGCCGCTATGATCCTGCCTTTGAAGAATACTATATCATTTAACTTTTTTGTGCAGCCAGTTGGAAACGATCTAAAGCTTTCACCATCGGATGATCGTAACATTGTTCCAGAATCTCCGGCAATATATATTAAATTGTTTGCAGTAATTACAGCAATTAAGTTAATTGAAACCGGGATCGGTATTGTAGTTTTGATTCCATTGGCATCGATCCGGTCAATCCTCCCATTGCTGCCGACCGCTATAAAGTCTTTTCCATATGAGGTGATATCAAGGTAACCTGTACGGTTTAAACAGGTAGTATCAGTCCTTGCAGTGAAGCACTCATTGATTAACTGAGTCTGAAGAGGTTTATTTGCTACCGTTATCCCAATCAATGAGATAAACGGTAGCAATACAAACATGAAGCCTCTGTAAAAAATTAATAACATTAAGAATCAGGTTATTTCAGACCGGAATTTTTAATATGAAAATAATCCACCCTGACTTCAAATGGAGTGCTCTCTGCCTTCTGTGTTCCAAACGCCATCGACATAAGCCCGGCCATACCTGCAGGTGATCCGTTACATGCAATAATTCCTGCTTTAATATCGCTTAACAGGCTCTTTGCAATACCCAGGGTCTTAAAGTTATTTCCCTTAGTGGCATAAGAAGCTGAGTAAGTTTCTCCCATCTTCACCAGCTTTAAAACCAGGGTAATTGCTTTCTCTGAAAAATCCGAAACTTTTATCCTTGCTGCCGGATACTGAAAACCATGATCTTCAACCAGTAATTCAATATATTCCTCATTGCTGGTAAGGAAGCCGGCATCTCCGAAATCATATACCAGTTTGACATAATTGTCCTCATCCTGCATTGCTATGATCCCACCCTGTTGGTCAGCTTTGCTTACCCTTGCTGAAAAGGTTAGTCTTGATTCAATGGTCCAGTCGGTATTGGCATTCTGAAGCAGCAGGTTTTCGACATTGTTAGAAGTTTCCTTAACGTCGCCCTTCTGTGTGATGATTGTTAAAGCACCTTGATTTTTTGTCAGGCTCCAGTTTGTTTTGTTTTCATTTATCCAGTTCCACTGCGGGCCTGGTTTATCTAAGTTGAATTCATCAGAGCGCGATTTTGTACCAAAATTTATCAAATAGCTGCCTGATTCACCAGTTTGATCATCGGTAGCGGTTAGCAATGTTGTACCAGGTATTCTAATTGCAGGAATTACGGTTGCAGTTACTCCTGAACCCTGCGGGATAGCTTTTACTTCGTATTTATTCTGCTCTTCATCCGGAATCATGTAACTGTAAGCATGAGTATCGGAGTTAAATCCTGTTATTCCCTTACCGTTGATTGTAACAGAACTTAATTTAGGTTCAGGAATTACTTTTACAGGATAGCTGTCTGAAACAGTTTTACCCTTAACTGTTACCGATGCAGTAATTGATGCTACACCGGAGCCCTTGGCTGTAACCAGTCCCGATTCATCAACAGTTGCAACTTCAGGATTATTGCTTGTGAATACAACTTTTGCCTTTGAAATATCAGTCATACTGTCGTCGGACATTGAGGCTGTGACATTTGTCCGGACAGTTGATCCGTTTTTGAGGACTGTCTTTCCACATTCAGCTACGACAGCTCTAAGTTCGGCATTAAATGAACCGCTCATAACCGCGTTAACAATTCCTCGTATATCTTTTGATGAAGAGCCTATTTCGAATATATATTTTCCCTGGTCAAAGGCAATGGTGCTTTTTTCAGGATTCCAGAACCACAGATCGGAACAACTTACCGGAATTACAACATTTTTGGTCTGACCAGCCGGAATAGTAACTCTCAGAAATCCTTTCAGCCTCTTAACAGGTCTCTGTAAAGAGGCAGGGCTGTCGGGTGTTTTCAAATATACCTGAACCACCTCATCGCCATCGGAACTTCCAGAATTTCTAACATCTACACTAATGCTGATATGTTCATTTGGGGTGATTGCAGAGTTGCTGATTCTGAAGTTACTGTATTCGAACGTGGTATAAGAAAGGCCATAACCGAATTCGTATGAAACATCCTTATTAAAATACCAGTAAGTCCTTCCATTCTTATCATCTCCACCACGTAATGCATAATCTGTAATCAGAGGAAGGTCATTAACTGACTTGTACCAGGTTGTCTGAAGTTTTCCTCCGGGGTTGACGTCTCCGAACAAAATGCTTGCCATTGCTGCGCCCTGAGCCTGCCCATTGTATCCTGACCAGATAATACCTTTTACATTAGGGAGGTTTTTAAATTCATCTGTCTCTACCATTCCGAGCGTCTGCATTACCACAATTGTATTCGGATTTACAGCTGCCACAGCCTTGATGAGGTCAACCTGGTTACCTGGTAATAAGAGGGTGAACCTGTCTGATTCCTCACTTGCCGTTTTGTCGTCGGTACCCACAACAACTATGGCAACATCAGAAGAGGATGCGATAGAAAGTGTTTTTTCATCGATAGCTGCTACAGAGGGGGCATTATAAACCAGATAAAGGTCCTGTTGGCCCGAAACACCAAGCTGATTTACCTTTGCACTGTAGGGCTGTGGTCTGAATGCCATACCGGCAGATTTTACTTCGAAGGTAGCAAGAAGATTCCCGGTTATTGAGCCTGTTCTTACTTCCACTGAGCCGCCATCACCATTCACGATCATAGAAAGGTTAAGGGATTTGAGATTGGTGATGTCGATACTGTTATATGATGTCCATGAACCATCATTTATCCCCTTTATAGCACTTTCGTTTGATGCACCACCACCGCCTGCGATTATAATATCTTTGGATGAAGCAGTGAATTTTGTGATATCCATAGTTGTCTTAGATCCGTCACCTTTGACGAGTTCCAGAGAATAGACATTGAACATATTACTCCTGCTTGCAGTGTTCCCTCCCGGGCTGTAAACAACCTCAGCTTGTGAGCCTTTCTTTGCCAGAAGATCTTTAATGCCGGCAAGAGGTGTGATCTTGTTTTGTTCCAGTGGTCTCCCTGAGTAAGGTCCAAGTTCCACTTTATCGGCTTTAGGCCCTATGACT
>CAIPJU010000162.1 GCA_903865465.1 uncultured Bacteroidota bacterium | reverse complement strand
TTAAAAGTACGCTTCATTATTATAATAATCAGCGATTATAAAGGTTTATTGAGAGCTTCAAGTTTCTCAAGCCTGGCTTCAAGTGTTTCCTGCTGTTGCATCAGTTCTTTTTCTCTTGCCTTGGTTGAGAGGTAAGTATCTTCCTGCCACCAGTTGATACCCATTTCCATTGCTTTATCAACTGAAGCAACCAAAAGCCTGATCTTGATTGTAATAAGGTCAATATCAGCTATCTGGATTTTAATATCTCCGGCGATAACTATACCTTTATCGAGTACTCTTTCGAGGATATCCGCAAGGCCGGTTGCGTTTATTGAATGTGTTGGTTCAGACATGGAGGTTTATATTTTAGTAATCTATTG
This sequence comes from uncultured Bacteroidota bacterium, assembly GCA_903865465.1. Taxonomy (GTDB): domain Bacteria; phylum Bacteroidota; class Bacteroidia; order Bacteroidales; family VadinHA17; genus LD21. The sequence goes on along the minus strand of CAIPJU010000162.1, from coordinate 13,814 downwards.
ACATAACTTTAAAATCCTCTGCATCATCTTTTCCAGGCTGTTTTTTTACGCTTTTTTCAGGTTGATTCATCAATACAGCTTTCTCGTCATTATAATCCTGAATTTCTTTTAATCTCTTCTGGACTATCTCGAGCCGGAGTAGAAGCCTTATCTCTTCATTCTTCAGACGTGTTCTTTCCTTTTCAAATAGATACAATTTAATGAAATCAGATTCCTCTTTCATCGGTACTCCCGATTTGACTACATTCTGCATACTTTTAATGCTCTGAAGTCCCTTTATTGCACTTGAAATTGGCATAATATTTTAGATTTAATGGTTTAACTTTTTAGTTCTTTATGTTATATGGCACTTATCAGTAATAAGTTAACCAACATTGCTAAAGATATTTCCTTACCTGCGACCAGTATGCAAAGGTTTTTTTACCTGAACCATTCCAGTTTTTTGCTATCCGTTCAAAATCATACGGGCCGATGAGGGAGGCATAATACATGAATATTCTTTTGGAATTTTTATAACTGTACATATCAAAAACCGTGAAATTGCTTCCGGTTCTCTTGTTGTAGTCCAGAACCCTGATAGGACGGATCTGTAAAAATCCTACAGCCTCCTCAATTGGATTAAAGGCTGTGGTATCATTGCCCGTTTCCACCATCCCCAAAGCATAAATGAGCTTTCCAAAAGGGTCAATGGGCATTTTAAGAGTTGTGATAGCATCATCTCCGGGAGCAAAAGCAAAGGATGCGAATGATGAGAAAAATGTGACGGTAACTATTTTTTTAAGATAAGATGTCATAATTTTTTTTTTAGATTAAACAATCATCATTCACGGAATTTCGCTTCTAACTTCTTATTACCTACTATTTATAAAACTCAGCTTACCACTTCCTGATTCGTTTTTCAGCCTGCTGTCGACCCATCAGGAAAATTGGTCGATAAGCTCATTTACTATTGACCTGACCTTTTCCTGATTGGTTTTAGATCCGATCCTGCTGGTTTCTGAGGTAAGAATGTCCTGGCAAATCTTACGGAACTCATTTTTAGATTCTGAAGGGGTTGTTTTCATAGTTGCCAGCGTTTTTGCGATCATTATTGAACCACGAATGGTTGGGTCAAATTCAGTTTTTCCCGATTCGCGAAGGCCTCTTACAATCTTTACGATTATCTCGGTGTCTTTGAGGGAAAGATTGGATTTAGCCTTAGTAATCTTTAACTCGGTTTCAAAATCAAAATGATCGAGATCCAATGTAACCATCCTGTCGCGCAGGGCATCCTGCGTACGGTTGACTCCGGCGTATTCTTCAGGGTTTGAAGTAAAAATAGCACGGAATTCCGGATGCACTTTCATATAATAATCCTCCTCTTTTGCAGCTGAAGTGCTGAGCATTCTCTCCTGGAGTATCGGCAGAAGGATATTGTTTGCCTCAGGTCTCGAACGGGTAAACTCATCGTAAATGAGCGTAAAGCCATTTTTCACTGCAATGGTAAGACGATTATTCACCCACTGCTTGGTCATATCCTCCTCATATTTATGGACAGAATGGATAAATTTATCATCGAGCTTTTTATATTTATAGCCCTGTTCACTACCAATAAGATCGGAGGTCTTATATTCAGCATCCCCATGAATTATTACCACAGGCCGGCCGATTTTACTTGCAAGATGCATTGCAACTGTTGTTTTCCCGGTACCTGAGGGACCTCTGAAATGGACAGGAAAACCTGCCTTAATATAGGTTAGACTTCTTCCTGTGATATCCCTGATATAGTCAGTTTCTACAAAATTCGACATCGGCCTGAGCTCAAGCACCGTATTCATTTCATTGTTATTACTCATGATATATCTTATTGATGTGAATTACTTAAATTCCCGGTTTGGTAATTGGTTCAAAGTTGCATTCCAGATTTCTTCAGCTTCTTTTATATCAATTAGTATTTGTTTCTTATCCTGTATAAATACTTTCCTTTTCTTTAGATAATTTGCTAACGCCTCATCTCTTTTCTTCAGGTTCTCCATCATATTCTGACGTAAATCAATTGTTTTCATATTCTTTTAATAATCATCCTGTGAATTAATTAGTTAAAGTAAAAGCCCGAATTCACAACAACATCTTTCTTAACCGGATCATAGCACCATCCAATACTAAAATGGCTGATTATAATACCAACTCCGAATTCAGGTGAGAGGGGAAATATTATTTTATCGGAAGCTGCATAAAGTTCCTTCCGGAACATTCCGTAAGAATGATAGCATAAGCCCAATGAGAAAAAATTTATTACACTTCTTTTCCTATCCGGGACATATTTAACTAAACCCGCTGATAGTTTTAAATGGTTTTTTATTCCTGATATGTTGGTAATCGGGTCTGTTTCTTTATTATGCACCTTATTCTCCATACATGCAGCACCATAAATGCCAATGTCATTTATTTGCTTATCGTATCTTAGTCCTCCTCCCATGTCTGCAGGTGCGAATAACAATGATATAGTTGTGCTTTGCCCGAATAATACCAAAGGGTACAGAAGGAAAATATTCATAACCAACTTTTTCATTATACCTGTATTTCCGGGTTATGGCTGTTATGTTCATTTAGGTCTGGACGTTCTGCTTTAGTTGATCCCTGTTATTAATTAAAACCTTTTCCACCGCAGCGTGTACAAGGCAATCCGTCAACTGATTTACCCGACCCTTTGCATGTGGTACACGTAATATTGCTTGTATAGTGATTATATCCGCTGCCACCACAAACGATACACGGGACCCTGGCTCCAAGCGGATTCTTGCCGGTACCCGAACAGAAAGGACATTTCTTCATGGGTTCTTCCACCCCCACGCGTCCGCTTCTGTTACAGACCAGGCAATGCGATATTGGAGACAATAAGTTAAATGGATCTTTTCCCGTTCCTCCGCAATATGAACATTGTATCAATTTTGCCATGGTCTGATTAGTTTTAAGATGAAAAGACAATAAACCTGTTTAAGAAATGGCATCCGGGAATCCCGGATGCCTTAATTACTTGTTTTTGTCAGCTCTCGCTCTTTGTAAGAGGATAGTAAATGGTATCTATTTTTAGAACTTTCCCCTCTTCGAGAAGGTTTTTGGCAATGAACCCGAGTTTCATCCTTGTCTCTCCGATAGGTTCTTCCATATCTGAGATCCTTACTCCTCCAGGATGCATATTGATGTAGTCAAGTACCTTTTCTTCAAGTGTTTGTGGTGCTTTTGGCTTGACAGGTGCCGGCTTTGGTTTGGCTGCTGGCTTTGGTTTGGCTTCCTTTGCCTCCTCAACCAGGGTAGTCTTTTCCTCAGGGGCTTTAGCTCCAATACTGGTCTCCTTTACTTCATTTTTTTTTACTCCCTTCACTGGTTGTGGAGCACTCCCTTTTTCCCTTATCATGGCCATGGCATCCTTCATTTTACTCCACTCTGCAGAAGCCTGAACCCTGTTCTGCAATAAATCGTTGAGCTTTAATGAGGTATCTTTCTTAATAACTTTAACTTCTTTCCTGATCTCTGAAATTGAAGAATGGATTCCTTTCATAATACGGCTAAAGTCGTTTATCCTGCCTACTTCGCCATTGGCAAGATCTTTTCTCAGCTTCTGTGCTATCTTCTGATTTTCCCTGCCTATCTCAGATAATCTTTTCTGAAATCCGTTAAGCAGAGTTTTGGTATATTCGACTCTTTCGGCAAGATTTGCACTCAATTCATTCCTAAGTTCTTCTGACATCTCCAGGTGTTCCTTCTCGAACCCTGCAATCATGTCGTTGGTAGTTTTAAGGATGTCGAGAACCTCATTATTAATGCTGGTTATGTCATCATTGATACTACTCATCAGAAGATCAAATTCCTTAAGCCTGTCTTTTTCATTTTCTTTCCGGGCAGTTCTTCCAGCGGTGAAAAATGCGTTCAATTCATCAGCCATTTGTCCCCTTTCGGCTGTGAATTCGGTTATCATATTGAAAGTGGAAGTTTGTATTCCGGCCACCTCTTTCCGTATCGATAAAATGTCATCATGAATACCCCCCATGAGAGAAGTGTAGCTTTTCATCCGTTCTTTTTCTGAATTAGCCAGGTCCTTCCTCAGGGAAGCTGCATTGGCATTCAGGATGGTTGCCATCTCCTGGTGATCCTTATGAAAACCATCGAGTGTATTTTTAACTTCGTTGACAAGTTCTTCATTTTCTTTAATTCTTTGGCTGAATGAAGCAAGTAACTCTTCACTCAGATTCTTCATTTCTGACGCTAGTCCCATTTTTTTTCCTCCTGCCTGATTAATGAATATTAGGTTTTAAATATTATTTTGTTTTGTCAATAACTAATTGTTGCTTGATCTTTTTAATATCATTTATAAGAATGTGATCCTCATTTTTAAGAAGGTTCCCAAGGCATTCCATAATATTGTTGTGCATTTGCTGAAATTCAAGGAAGGCGTCCATAACTTTCTTCTTACGCATCTCCTGGAGTTTAAGAATTCCTGAAAGCTGATCTCTGATCTGAGCAATTTTTTCTCCGAGACCATCCGATGTAATATCATTGATGTCCAGTATGCTGTCTTTCAGCTGCCGGGCAGTATCTTTCTGAGCTTCAATAAAAATTAAGAATTGTGTTTCGGCATCCTTCTCCTTTTCGTCGAGGCTGCCAAGGATACCCGACATTAACGTGTAATAATCCTTTTTACGAAAGGAACCGTTTTTTGCAAGAGATTCGCAAAGCCTTGTATTAAGGTTCTCTCTTTCCTTTTTAAGCTCGTCAATCGAATTATGTACATTGTTAAACAGTGTATATGATGATTCGGTTATGTTTTCAGATGACTGGAATGCCGTCTGAATTTTCTGAATCCTGGTTTCATAAGATTCAATCACACTGTCAAGAAAACCATCTTTGTTCATTTCGCCCGGGGTATCCATTCTTTCAGAGAGGTTAAGTAGCTGTTGTTTGGGTTGCTTAAGATGAGCGTTTTTTTAATGAAGAGATATTTTTGGTAAAACATGCTTCCAGGTACCGAACCAGTAAGGATATCTTAGCAAAAATGTCTTTTCAACTGCGCAATGCCTTATGCGGCTTTTGCAGTTAACCCAATGGCTTCAGCATACTTCAAGTATGTTTCAACAGAGGCAACGACTATTCTTGCTTCGATTGCAAGCAGTTCGATACCAACCAAAGAAACTCTTACCCATGCGTCAACTACGACACCTTTGTCAAGAATACGGTCGATCACCTCTACGAGGCTTGATGAACCGATTGTTTTTTCTACTGCCATTTTTTTAATCTCCTATTATTAATTTATAATGCCGTACTTTTTATGAGGGACGGTTTACCTCGTTTGGTATACTATTAGCCAAACGACGTGCCGGGATTTTGGAGATTATAAAAGAGAGTGGAAAATGAGAGGCTAATGGTCTGAGTATGAAAATTGAAAAAAATTGAAAATAAATTTCTTTAAACAGAGATGCCTTAAATTGAGGGTAACATTGTACAAAAAAGCATAAAAAAACCGCACATGTGTGCGGAAACAAGAGGGTGATTTGGATTAAAGTTACAGATCTTCATGTTTACTTAAGGTAATACCATATTTCTGCATTTTCCTTATCAGAGCATCCCTGGTAATTCCAAGCAAAACAGCGGCTTCTTTCTGGTTGAAGGCTGTCTTCCTCAGCGATTTTCGTATCATATTTATTTCTATGGTTTTCAGGTCAATAAATTCCTCGCTGGTTTCAACACGTTCGGGCTTTGCTGATTTAATCATAAAATCACTAATGCCGAGGATTTTGCCTTTTGAAAGAATAACCGCCCTTTCGGTCATGTTCTTTAATTCCCTTACATTCCCGGGAAAATCATACTTCTTCATTGCTGTATAAACATCTTTCGAGATCTCGAGAGAAGGCTTATTAAATCGTGTAGTATAGACTCTTACAAAATGAGTCAGCAATGGTTCTATATCTTCGGGCCTTTCCCGGAGGGGAGGTATATGAATATGAAGAGTGTTAAGCCTGTGCAGCAGGTCGAGTCTGAATTTCTTTTTCTCAACCCTTTTTTCTATATCGTGGTTTGTGGCTGATATGATCCGGAAATCAGTAGCAATCAGCTTGGTATCTCCAACCCTTGTTACCACCTTCTCTTCGATAGCCCTTAAAATCTTAGCCTGCAGGTTAAATGGCATGTCGGCAATTTCATCAAGGAAGAGAGTTCCATTGTGGCATACCTCAAAGAAGCCCATTTTATCATTTATGGCTCCGGTAAAGGATCCTTTCTTATGGCCGAAGAATTCACTTTCCAGAAGTGTTTCTGCAATAGCGCTGCTATTTACAGCACAAAATAGATTATCCATCCTGCTGCTCGAATGATGAATTATCCTTGCTATGTTCTCCTTCCCGGTACCACTCTCACCGGTTATCAGAACGTTGGCGTCGGGATAATTAGCAGCAGTTATTGCCTGTTCAAGCACATCCAGAATCTGAGAGCTTACACCGATAAAATCCCTATCGATTTTGCATTCAAGATTTTTCGATATCAATGAATTCTTCTCTTCCATCTGTTTCAGCTTGCGCTGAAGCTGAAGATACTTTTGAGTGCGTTCAATAGAAATTTGTATGTCCATGAATCTGAAAGGCTTGCGCAGATAATCAAAAGCCCCCAATCGCATGGCCTTAATTACAGTATCCATATCACCATGGGCAGAGATAATAATAACTTCCATAGCAGGAAAGTCAGCTTTTACCTCTTTCAGGATATCGAGGCCATTAACTCCAGGCAGGCGGACATCGAGGATCAGAAGATCTATATCATTCTTACTCAATATTCTCCGTCCATCTCCAGCAGTATTTGCCTCATATGACAGATAATTCGTACCTTCAAAGAAACCGCTCAGCTCCTCAGTAAACTGTTTCTCATCATCCAGTATAAGAATTTTAATTTTCCCCTTTTCTTCCATCTCTATCTAAATTTTACTTTTGACCGTTAAGTAAAAGTTTCACACTGGTACCCACCTGTCTTTCACTTTCAACCTCAATTGAACCATCCATCTCTTTTAGTATCTGATAGCAAATTGCCAACCCCAGACCTGTTCCTTTTCCTTCCTCTTTGGTAGTATAAAAAGGAAGCATGATACTGCTTATATCCTGGCTATTAATGCCTATTCCGTTGTCGATGACTTCAACTACTATAAAATTATCTTCCTGAAAAGATTTTACTTTTATAAGCATTTCATAAGAATCGTTCCTGCTGTTTTTCTTCTCAATAACGGCATCCTTCGCATTATTAAGCAGGTTAATCATAACCTGTTCAAATTTATATGTGTTGCCGGAAATCAGAGGGATCGACTTATCGAGTATTATTTCCAGTTCTATCCCAAGGTATTTAAATTGTTCTGCAATCATCGAAGAGGCATTTTCAATGCTTAAGTTAACATTGAAGGCCGTGGCTATGTAATCATCATGGCTTCTCGAAAACGCCCTGATGTGGTCTATGATATTCCTTATACGTGTTATATTATCAAAAATCTTATCTGATTTCCCTTTTATGAACTCTATATCAATTGTCTCTTCTTTGCTCGATTCAAATAAGATCTTATCCATTACCATTGAAATTATATTCAGTGGCTGGTTGATCTCATGGGCAATTCCTGTCGCCATTTCTCCAAGGCTGGCCATTCTTGCAGCATGAATCTGGGCTGCCTCCATTTTTGTCCTTTGTGAAATGTCGCGGATAATAACCATAAATGACAGTGGTGACAGATCGGGCCCCTGGATAAGGGTTACGCTCACCTCGGCAGGTAATATCGTTTTATTCTTTTTCCTTATTTTGAGTCCAATATTCTGCACAAGACCTTCACTCATTGTCCTTTCAAAAATGTCTTTCAGATTATCTATCTCATCACCGGGGACGAACATATTGATATTATTCCCTACTATATCTTCCCTCCGGTTAGTACCGAATAATTCAAGTGCAATGTCGGATGACTCAGTAATTACTCCATACAAATTCAATAGCAGGATCCCGTCAGGCGAAGCATTTAACATGGTCCTGTATTTTTCTTCGCTTACCTTAAGTGTCTGCTCCGCTAGTTTTCGTTCCGTGATATCAGCCAGATTAATCTGGCAATGCTTACCTTTGATGACAACCATTCCTTCTGCGTGGACATAATTTTGGTGCCCTCCTTCAGCTTCCAGCAGTAACTCACAGACCTTTTTCCCATTACTTTCGAAAATACTCCTGGAAAAATTGCTAAATGCTGGTGTCGAACTCTCCGAGATAAATCTCCCAAAATCGCAACCTAACAGATCGGATCGTTTTTTTCCCAGCATCCTGGCGCCACTGTAATTGAGTTCGAGTATTTTGTTTTCAACTGAAAGGGTAAAATAACCCAAAGGTGCTGAATCATAAAGCTCTGAATATTTTCTTAAGGCCTCTTTTGCCTGATCTTCTGCTATTATGAGCTCATCATTTTGCATTCCCAGTTTACGCTGCTGCTCGGATAATACATATTCCAACTCTTTACGCGCAGTAATGTCCTTGGTGAAACCCAGATAACGTGATTCACCGACTCTGACTGCATCGACTGATAACCATCTTTTTTTCTGGCATTTATGGATGATGAGCAGTTCGGCCTTTTCTGCTCCAACTTCCTTCAGGCTTCTGAAACTGGCCATTGCGTCTTCATATGAATCTTCCGAAAGAAGATCAGACATCGACATTGTAAGTAACTCATCACGCAAATAACCCGTAATTCTTGATGCTGAGTTGTTTACATCATGGAATCTTCCCTCTTCGTCAGTTACAAAAACACCATCCGGGGCATTGTCGATATAACTACGGTACTTTTCCTCGCCGACTTTCAGCGCCAGATTGACCCTGGTTAATTCATCAGCGTAGATCCCCAGCTGAATTGCCTCGTGCTGGATTGTCCGCTTATACTTATGAATTTCAAGAAATACGCTGATTTTCGAAAAAAGAATACTTGGTTCAACAGGTTTTAACAAATAATCGACAGCACCTGATCTATAGCCCTCCTTTAATTCATTCTCATTTGCATAGCCTGCTGTCATAAAGATAATAGGTACTTTATTGAAAACCCTGTCGTCATTCAGCTTTATAGCAAGTTCATATCCGCCCATGACAGGCATCCGGACATCAATGATTGCAAGGGCCAGATCAATACCTTTGCTCTTTTCCAAAGCTTCTCTACCCGAATAGGCCTTGATAATATTCACAGTAATCTTCCGGGTTATAATTTCAAGTAACACAATGTTAATTTTAACATCGTCCACAATGAGCAGATTTGGAACTTGATTCATTCAGATGAGAGTTGTAAATACCTGATAAGAAATACAAAATGAATATGTTTAATTCACAATTATCTTTGCAACAAATATAGATAAAGAATTCTTAGCCGGCCGATGTATTTAGGCCATAGAGAACTGAATCTGTGTAAGATAATTCTGATTTTGCTGTAGGAAATCGACTACATGAGGTTTTCAAATTACATGTTTTAAATAGATATTTCTATCAGATTTTTACTTGAAAAAATATTGAAGATCTCAGACAATCGTCTATATCTCAATATAAGATTAGTTAAAAAAATCAGGGCATTAACATTACAGGAGTTCGATGCCGGAGCGTCAAAATCCAATGTACGAAGATAAATCTCCGCAAAACAAGGGAATGAAGACGTTTTCCTTCTAATCCCCGATTTTTACTAACCTCTGATGCCTTTTTGAGAATTTAAATTTTCCCCAACCTTCTCAGCTCCCAGAAACATTTTGCTGTGGCTTTTATATCCATAGCTGCATTATGCTGCTCCTCAAAATTTGACCTGAAAAGCTTGTAATACAGCTCCTCAAGCTTAGGCCATTTATATCCGTATGGCCCCGAGATGGAACAGAAATTAACTGTACTTTCCATTGTGCAGACCTTCTTCTTACCGTAGAGGGGGTTAGGAATCTGAAGCCGATAAAATTCAGCCCCTACAATCTTCTCGTCAAAACTCAGGTTATGAGCAACAATGGTATCTGCCGACTCCGCAGCCATCTTGAATTCATCCAGTACTGTCCTTAACTGCCTGCCTGTGCTGTTGGCCCTGGCAGTGGTAATTCCATGAATACCGGAGGCCTCGCCTGGAATTGTAAATCCTTCAGGCTTAACTATAACATCAACGGCCTTCTGCTGGACTCCTGCCTCAGAGTAAATAAGGTATGCAAGCTGTACAAGCCTGGGCCAGTTGCTTGTATCAGAAACAGGTGCCTTCCAGTTTTTTGGAAGTCCGGTGGTCTCGGTATCGAAGAAGAGAATCATATCTGAAAATAAACCCCAAATTAAGAAAAGTTTACAATTAAGGGCTATTGTTTTCCAATTAAATGATTACGGTCATCTTTTAAGAGCCACTACATTATCGTGATAAATGCCAAGGAGCTTCAGCATTCCGTCGATGTTAAAATTTCTTGCAGCTTCAGTGAGAGCATCTCCGTACTCTGATATCATTTTGCAATTATGCCTGGCGCCAAGTTCGAATAGTTCCTGTCCGAATTTTTTTACTTCAGACATAGGTTGTCTCAATTCGAATGACTTAAAAGTAGTTAACATGCTACCTTCGAGAACTGAAATCAATCCTGGAAGATCAATGACCTCCTCTAATGAAGAAAGATAAATCTCTTCAAATAAGGTTTCGTGGTTGCTCTTTTTGCGATACGGGAGGTATTTCATCAACTCGCAGTACAGATCAGCTAGAAGAAGAGGTTTTAACATTAATCCGTCAAACCCGCTGTTTTCAATCTTTTCAACCTGTTCCTTCATCGCTGAGGCGGAATAAGCAACAACCGGAATATCTTTAAGATGCGGATCACCTTTTATCATCTCCAGAAGCTCAAATCCATTTATTTCAGGCATAAAGATGTCGGCTATTACCAGATCAGGCATGCTCTTCCTTACCAGATCAATTGCCATCAACCCGTTGTTCGCCTCGAGAACCATAATGCCGGTATCCGTTAATAAATCAACAATAAGCATCCTGTTCTCAGGGATATCATCTACAATCAGAATCAGGGATTTCTCAAACAGAATATCAGCAGGATGGATCTCAACCTTAGGGCTCTTATAATTACGTGTCGGAATATAGGTGACCTCAGGAATAATGATTTTGAAGCTGCTCCCCTTATTTGATTTAGACATAAGTTCAATTGATCCATTCATGAGCTGGACCAGCCGGCGTGTTATAGAAAGTCCAAGTCCCGTTCCGCTTTGAGCGGTTTTGCTCTGAACCTGAATAAATGATTCAAATACTTTGCCCTGGTCCTCATCTGATATACCAATGCCGGTATCATGGACTTCAATAATCAGGTCAATTATCTCTTTATCTTTATCTTCCGATGTTCTTGTAATCCTCCTGTTTTCGCCATATACCCTAAGCACTATCTCTCCAGAATCAGTAAACTTAACTGCATTTCCTACCAGGTTCAGGATTATCTGCCTGAGCCGGTGGTCATCAACATAAAGACAGGCAGGCAGATCTTTAGATATATCGGTAAAATACCTCAATCCCTTTTCCGATATTTTAAGAGAAAAAATATCTTCAAATTCATAGAAAAAGGGTATCGTTTCAATGAAGTCATAGTCGAGATGCAGCTTCCCTGCTTCGACCTTCGACAGATCGAGGATGTCGTTAATAAGTGTAAGCAGTGTCCGTCCGCTCGATTTGATCGATTTCAGATACTCTTTTTGAGCATGGTCATCAACCCTGTTAGCGAGTAATTCCGTATAACCAAGGATGGCATTCATCGGGGTTCGGATTTCATGACTCATGTTTGAAAGGAATTCACTCTTTGCCCTGCTTGCCTGATCAGCCTCGTTTTTTGCTTTTATCAGTTCCGCCTCAGCCCGTTTCCTGTCAGTAATGTCAAACAGAGTCGCCCTGTCGCGAATAAACCTGCCATCAGAATCATAGATTGCACTGGCATTAATTGAAACAAAGAATGTGGATCCATCCTTACGTCGAACCTCATATTCACGGTTTGAAACCTCCCCTTTTTCTTTGAAGAATTTAAATCTTTCCTTAAAGATCTCTAGATTTGAAGGAGATAAAAGATCACCGAAGGAGATCTTGCCGACTATTTCAGCTCGCACATAACCAAGCCATTTCAGTTCTGTATTGTTGATACTTAAGAAGATTCCATTTTCATCAATTGAATGATATCCGCAGGGAGCATTCTCATACAGATCCCGGGCTTCCTCCATCGATGCCCGGAGCATCCTCGATCGTTCCCTGACTATATCTTCAAGGTTATCAAGGTACTTTCGAAGCTCTTTGTCGGAACGTTCCCTGCCTTCAACATTTCCAAGGTACTCAAGAGCAAATGAAATATCTTCTACTATTTCACTAATCAAATCTACTTCCGAATCGTCAAAGAAGAATTGTTCTTTTGCATAGAGCATCATGGTTCCTATCGGTTTCCTGTAATACCTGATAGGAAATCCGGCGCACGATTTGTATCCCCGGTCGAGCGCATTTTCCCTCCATGGCATCATTTCGGGATTGTTAGCAATATCATTTGCTATTTTGGCAGTGCCGGAAATTATCGATTGGGCGGCAGGTCCCTTAATTCTGACTTCATTATTCAGATCAATGTTGACATTTTGCAGATAGCCTGAATCCAATCCATAATAGGCTTCCGGTATCACCTTGTTTGATATTGTATCAAGAATGCCTATCCACGACATTACAAATCCACCCTCTTCAACAGCAATCTTGCAGATCTCGTGAAAAAATGACTCTTTATCCCTGATGTTGACAATTGTTTTATCAATTCTTCTTTTGAAGCTGTTAATGCGTTCTATTATCCTGATTTTTTTCTCATAATGCTTTTGTTCAGTAATATCGAGATTGATCCCCCTCAACATCTTTAGCGTATCTTTCTCATATACAGTTTCGACGCTGGTCAGAATCCACTTTAGCTCACCGTCAGGCATCAGGATCCTTAAAACAAAACTTCCTCCCTTACCTGATTCATATATCTCATTCATTGATCTCTCCAGAAGTTGAATATCGTCGGGATGAACTCTGCTTTTAAAAAAAACGCCCTTAATTTCCTCATCGGATATTTCATAACCCAGAAGTTTGAATTCATTTTCTGACCAGGTAACCTTATGTGTCGACAAATCCAAATCCCAACTGCCCATTTTTGCAATCTTCTGGGCATCATTCAGTTTTTTTTCGTTTAAAAGAAATTTCTCTTCAGCCAGTTTCCGTTCAAGATTCTCTTCAAGGATCTCTCTATTGAACGACCTTTGCTTTATTCTGAACAGGCAGACAGAAAAGGTGATTAAAAATGACACAAAAACTATTGTGATCTGGCTTGATTCCCAGAATGTTATATCGTAATGAAGAGTTACTTTAACTATCTCAAAAAGAGTCATAACGATAGCTGAAGCTATAAAGACTGATACATACAGGATTATAGCTCTAATAGGGGATGCAGTCCCTAAAAAAGAGTTTATGAACGGATTCTCTTCGTTATCAGAAGTTTTAGCCATCCCGGTAAATAGTCGATCAAATGTTTATCAGTAGAATTATTGCAGTAAATTCTGGACTAAATATAATCATTATCCGTTCAATACGACTGTTTTAGGGCTATTAAAAATAGCTGTTCGATAATAAAGTGTCCAGTGATATTATATGACCCCGGTTATCTTTCAAAGGGTTTTGAAGGACGCTATAAAGAATGAAATCCAATTATCTGGAAACTATTTAATTGATTTTCAATATATCAGGACTAATTCAAACGGTCGGGCTCCCAATTATTATATCCAGTAATTCTTATCAC
>CAIPJU010000161.1 GCA_903865465.1 uncultured Bacteroidota bacterium | reverse complement strand
TGATGGGTATGGCCTATTAATTGGGATACATTTTGATCAATACTTCGAACAAAAGCGAGGCTGCAGTGGGTTATGGTACCTTATATGGTGACATGTGCGGAGGTATTTCTGTTCTTGGCGATGTTTATAAAACAGACGTATTTGGCCTGGCACACTATATCAACCGGCACATGGAAATCATACCAATGAATTCTATCACCAAACCCCCTTCGGCAGAATTAAGACCCGATCAGAAAGATTCAGATTCACTTCCGGATTATGACCTGCTCGATCAGATCCTGTTTTTGTATATAGAAAAAAGAAAAGGGCCTTCAGATATTGTGAAATTAGGTTTTGATGAAGCTGTCGTAAACAGGATACTTCGCATGGTAAACAGCAATGAATGGAAGCGCCAACAAACGCCACCTATATTGCGTGTTTCACATAAGGCTTTTGGCTCCGGACGCAGGATGCCTATAGTAGCAAGATATTTATTGTAAAAAATCATTATTATGAGTGATCATTATACAGCCAATCCTGGCCGTTACAACACAATGCCTTATCGCCGTTCAGGGAACAGCGGAGTTTTACTCTCTTCATTGTCACTGGGCTTATGGCATAACTTTGGTGATGTCGACCGTTATGACAACTCCCGTCAGATGCTATTAACAGCCTTTGACAATGGCATCTGTTCTATGGATCTTGACAATAATTATTGCCCCCCTGCCGGATCTGCCGAAGAGACCTTCGGAAGAATCATGCAACAGGATTTAATGCACCATCGTGATGAACTCTTTATCTCAACCAAGGCAGGACATCTGATGTGGCCCGGTCCTTATGGTGAATGGGGATCACGCAAAAGCATGCTTGCCAGTCTGGATCAGAGTCTGAAACGGATGAAGCTGGATTATGTGGATATCTATTATTCTCACAGATACGATTCCAATACACCGATAGAGGAAACTGTTGGCGCTTTGATTCATGCTGTTAAATCAGGAAAAGCACTCTATGCGGGGATTTCTAAATATCCTGTCGAGGTGGCACGCAAAGCTTTTTCACTTCTGAAGGCTGCAGGCGTACCATGCTTGTTGCACCAGATCAGATACTCGATGTTGCTGCGTGAAGACGGAAATAATCTCTTTGGTCTGCATCGCAAAGAGGGTGTTGGTTGTATTTCGTTTTCTCCATTGGCCCAGGGTGTCCTTACAGAGAAATATCTGCATGGTATTCCCGAAGATTCAAGAGCTGCCAAGGAAAGTGGTTTTCTGAAAGTAAATCAGGTAGTACCATTGGTAGGGAAGATCCAGAAACTTCACGACATGGCAGTTGAGAGGGGACAGACACTTGCCCAGATGGCTATTGCCTGGCAGTTGACTGATGATCGGATTACAACAGTTTTGATTGGTGCCAGCAGCCCCGGCCAGATTCTTGAAAACCTCAAGGCTTTGAATAATACCTCTTTCACGGCCGAAGAGCTTCAAAAGATAAACCTGATTTTAGATACACCTCCTTTTTGGGATGGGATAGCTTAAAAATAAAAAGAGGCTGTCTAAAAAAGGCGGCCTCTGTTTTATCAGTTATTATTGAAAAATTAAGCATTGAACGCTCAATTTCAATTT
>CAIPJU010000160.1 GCA_903865465.1 uncultured Bacteroidota bacterium | reverse complement strand
TTTTTCAACAATTGCTTTAAATGCTTCAGGTTCGTTCATTGCAAGGTCAGCAAGGGTTTTTCTGTTAAGAGTGATTCCCATTTTTCCAAGTTTACCAATGAATTCTGAATAGCTCATATCATACTGGCGAACTCCTGCATTTATTCTTTGTATCCACAAAGCCCTGAAGAGTCCCTTTTTCTTTTTCCTGTCGCGATATGCATACCCAAGACCTTTATCGAGGGTATTCTTTGCAACTGTAATAACATTTCTTCTTGATCCGAAGTTTCCTCTTGTCTGCTTAAGAACCTTTTTCCTTCTGGCTCTTGAAGCTACTGAATTTACTGAACGTGGCATAACTCATTTTTTTTGAATGTCAGCGGTCTTTGAAAGACACTTATTTGCTTGACAATCTGTTAATACTATAATTAATTCTTTTAAGTGTAAACAATTACCTGCTGGCCAGTAGCAACTTGACGTTTTTTAAGTCTGTCTTGTGAACAAGACCGTCATAAGTAAGATTTCTCTTACGTTTGGTTGACTTCTTGGTCAGGATGTGGCTTTTAAATGCATGTTTACGCTTGATCTTTCCTGTTCCGGTAAGAGAAAATCTTTTCTTTGCACCCGGATTCGTTTTCATTTTTGGCATTTCTCTGTTCTAAATATAATTGAAAATTACTTCTTTTTCTTGGGCGAGAAGGTTACTATCATTCTTTTTCCTTCCAGCCTTGGCAACTGGTCAACTTTTCCGAAATCTTCAAGGTCATTGGCAAAGCGCAGAAGAAGTACTTCACCCTGTTCCTTAAATAAAATTGATCTTCCTTTGAAGAAAACATACGCTCTCACTTTTGCCCCCTCTTCAAGGAATTTCATTGCATGTTTCAGCTTGAAATTATAATCGTGATCATCAGTATTTGGTCCAAAACGGATCTCTTTCACAACAACTTTTGTTGTTTTGGCTTTGATCTCTTTTTGCTTTTTCTTTTGTTGATAAAGAAATTTCTGATAATCAACAAGTTTACAAACAGGAGGTTCGGCACTTGGTGAGATTTCAACCAGATCCACTTCCATGGTATCAGCTAACCGAAGAGCATCCTGAATGCTCATTACCTGCGATTCAATCTCTTCACCTACTACTCTGACCACTTTAGCAGTGATCTTTCCATTAATCTTGTGAGCCGGCTGGGTTACCCTTACCGGGCTGCGCCTTATTGGTAAAGCTATGGTTTGTTCCTCCTGAGTTTTGTTAATACTAAATACACCTATTTTGCTTAAAATGCAGTTTCCTTTTTAATTTCAGAGTTGATAAATTCCACAAATTCTTCAATTTTCATGCTGCCCTTATCACCTTCACCCTGCTTTCTGACAGCGATAGTTTCATTTTCAACCTCTTTTTCACCTATTATCAGAAGGTATGGGATCCTCTTTAATTCATTATCCCTGATCTTCTTACCTATCTTTTCACTCCTTTCGTCAATTAGTGTGCAAATATCGGAATTATTTAGAACTTCCAAAACTTTTCCGGCATAATCGTTGAATTTTTCACTAATTGGAAGAATAACCGCTTTTTCAGGTGCAAGCCAGAGCGGAAATTTCCCTGCTGTATTTTCGATAAGCACGGCTACAAACCTCTCCATGGAACCAAAAATTGTTCTGTGTATCATTACAGGCCTGTGCTTCTGGTTATCGCTGCCGTTATAAGTCAGATCGAAACGCTCGGGAAGATTATAATCTACCTGTATAGTACCGAGTTGCCATTTGCGTCCGATTGCATCCTTAACCATGAAATCGAGTTTCGGCCCGTAAAAGGCTGCCTCACCTTCAACAACAGTTGTCTTAAGACCTTTCTCGGCAGCGGCCTCTATAATATCTCTCTCGGCCCTTTCCCAGTTTTCGTCTGAGCCAATATACTTCTGCTTGTTTTTTGGATCACGAAGCGAGACCTGG
>CAIPJU010000159.1 GCA_903865465.1 uncultured Bacteroidota bacterium | reverse complement strand
TAATCCGCTGTCAGGGTTCCGCCAGTTGTGTATTTCACAGCATAATGTTTACCGGTACCTGGTCCATTGGAACGGGCATTGACGAAGATGTTGTTCTGGAATTTCCTGCTATTTGCCGCAGTATTGCTATTAAACGCATAGGTCGCTGCTGAGCCGGTAACAGCCGTTCCGCCGATATACACGCTATTAAAGTAGTAGTTATTGATGTTACTGCCGTTTGCTGCATCTATGATTCCGGAAATCGCATAACTGTTTGTTATTCCATCCCCCAGGCTAATTGAATTATTTTGATAATTACAGGTCGCCCCATAGGAAGCATAAAGCCCGGTAATAACCCCTGCCCCGGAAGTTGAAAGACTGATACTATTTATTATGTTTCGGTCAATATTATTGGTTGCTGATACGGTTAAGCCGCAAAACAGGCCTAAAGCGGTTGTTGCACCGGATAATGAAGTATTCGATAAATTGGTTATCGTGTTTTTTGAAATCGATATGCTGCCGGTGTTGAATTGTGCATTTATGCCCACAACAGAACCACTTGACAAAGTCGAGGTATTTGCAGATGCTGTGGTAAGATTGTTAACTATATTGTTTGTAAGGCTTGTCCCGGTACCCAGAGAGCTGTAGTTAATTCCTTTTATACTTACACTTGAGCCGGTACCGGAGGCATTCAAATTTGCAATTGTGTTATAGTCAATATTAACTACAGAACTGCTGGCACTGTTAATTCCCCAGGTAGTGCTGCTTCCGGCATTGGTAATCCCTTTGGAAGGATCGGTTGCATGGCCGACGGTGTTTCCATTGCCCGAAGCACCGACGTTGACTTTGCCCGTGTTTACCTGGATTCCCGTAAACGTATTGCTGCCAGCGCCCGACATGTTGATATTTGAAATGTTGTTATTGTTTAAAATAGTTGCGTTCGTCGTTCCAAGGTTCAAATATATCCCGGTAAGGCTACCTCCGGTATTTGGCCAGGCACTTCCGGCACAACCTGGTGCTTGTCCGCCAATATTGTTGTTTGAAACCGTATGCCCGTCTCCGCCTCCGACATTAATGCCATACTGCGTTACAGACTGCGGGGTAACATTGTAAATATTGTTCCCGGTAATGATGCATCCGCTGGCAGCTCCATAGAGGTAGACGCCATAATTGGAGAAATTGTATATGTTGTTGTTCGTCACTGTAACGGTGTTCGTGCCCGAGTTTTCACCGTATATTCCACAATAGGGATTGCCGGTTGTGCCTGACGTTGCGTCACGAATATCGTTGGAAGAAACGGTAATGTTGTTTGTTCCCGTTGAAGCCACTTCAACAACCGCAAAATTGAAACCTGCAGTCCCATTGTTCTCGAGTGTGCAATTCCTCAAAATGCAGCCCGTGGAACCATTTGTAAATTGGATTGTTGGTCCTGTATTGGCGGCAGTTGCATTGGTATTTCTAAAAGTCAGGTATTTTCCGGTGCCGGATATGTTGCCATCAATTGTAACATTATCCGCACCATTGATCTTGATCATAGGTGTACTTGAAGCAACTGAAGAAGAAGAAAGTGTTCTTAATACAGCAGAAGTTTGATCGGGTTGAATTGTAAGGGTGTTTGAACCTGTCCATTGGTTTAAGGCGATTGTTCCCGGTTCTGTAATATCAGACTTGATTGTCGCGGTTATATTTCCGCTGATGCTGGTTGCGTTATTTATCGCGTCAAACAATCCACCGGTACCTGTCAGTGTCGGGAAGTAGGCATCGGATGAAGTTCCGATAATATATGTGCCTCCGATTGCGCCGGTAATAGCATAACTGCCAGGAGAAGTTGGCGCCGTTGTTATATTGGCAACTGTTGTTCCGGCCGAACCTGTAACTGGTTTCACTGTCAGATTTGGTGTGGTTGCCTGGTCCTGGGC
>CAIPJU010000158.1 GCA_903865465.1 uncultured Bacteroidota bacterium | reverse complement strand
CTTGGGGAGCATATTAAAGAGGCTGAAGAACAGATTCCTCCTAAAATAGCTAATATCTCCCTTGCACCTATTTCAACAGGGCTTGGAGAGATATTCCAATACAGGCTTGCCGTAAGGAGAGGATTTGAAAAAGAGTTCGATCCCATGGAGCTTCGCACCCTTCAGGATTGGGTGGTAAGACGGGAAATGCTGGGGACGCCTGGTGTGGCAGACATAAATAGCTATGGAGGTTTTGTAAAACAGTATGAGATTGCCGTAAACCCTGAGAGACTCAGATCAATGAATCTGACGCTTACTGATATTTTTATTGCCCTCGAGAAGAATAATGAAAATACTGGCAGTGCCTATATCGATAAGAAACCAAATGCATTCTTTATAAGGGGAATCGGCCTGGTACGCAATATCTCTGATATAGAAAAGATAGTTGTTAAAACTGAAAAATCGGGAATTCCGGTTTTAATCAGGGATATTGCTAATGTAAGGTTCGGAAACGCCACACGATATGGAGCTTTTGTCGTTGATACAACGGAAGCAGTGGGGGGGGTTGTAATGATGCTAAAGGGGGCCAATGCCCATGAAGTGATAGCTAATGTGATGGAAAGGATAGCCTCGATTCAGAAATCGCTGCCCGATAAGGTAACAATTGAACCTTACCTTAACCGTTCCGACCTCGTAGGCAGAGCTATCGGGACTGTATCAAGAAATCTTATCGAGGGTGCCCTGATCGTTGTTTTTATCCTTGTTATATTGCTTGGTAATGTGAGGGCCGGACTCATTGTTGCTTCGGTAATCCCTCTTTCAATGCTCTTTGCAGTTTCCATGATGAATCTCTTCGGAGTATCGGGAAACCTTATGAGCCTTGGCGCCATCGACTTCGGACTGATCGTTGACGGCGCAGTTATTATCGTGGAGAGTGTCGTACACAGAATTTCTGTAAGCAATTCCTATCGAAAGGATACTGAATTTCTGAGTCAGGCGGAAATGGATGATAATGTATTGGGCTCGGCTAAAAGGATGATGAATTCAGCCACTTTTGGTCAGATTATTATTTTAATAGTTTATCTGCCAATTATGGCCCTTACGGGTATCGAAGGTAAAATGTTCAGACCAATGGCAGAGGTAGTGACTTTTGCACTCATAGGGGCAGCGATCCTTTCCCTGACCTATGTGCCAATGGCCTCTGCACTCTTTTTAAGTAAAAAAATAGATACAAGGGTTAATTTTTCAATGAAGCTGATGGATAAGGTCAGTAATCTGTTTAATCCGGCTATCAGGTACGTGCTGCGTCATAAAACCTTTGTTTCGGCTGTGGCAATATGTTTATTTATTGTGAGTTTGTATATATTCAGCAGGTTAGGAGGAGAATTTATTCCCCAGCTGGAAGAGGGGGACCTTGCATCGGGAGTAATAACACTACAGGGAGGCTCGCTGACCAATACCATTGATAAAGTGGTTATGGCTAACAGAATATTACTAAAGAACTTCCCTGAAATAAAGCATGCCGTTTGTAAAATAGGGTCCGGGGAGATCCCCACTGATCCGACACCTATGGAAACAGGCGATTATATCATCACGCTTAAGAATAAGAAAGAGTGGGTTTCAGCATCAACACGCGAAGAGCTGGTAAGCAAAATGGAAGATAAACTTGTTGTCCTTGCAGGGGTTAAGTTTGAATTTCAGCAGCCTATTCAGATGAGATTCAATGAATTAATGACAGGGTCAAAGCAGGATATCGCAATTAAGATATTTGGCGATGATCTTATAACTCTTGCAAAAGAGGCTGACGAGGTTGAAAAGAGAATTAAAAATATTCGGGGCGTGGAGGATATTAACGTGGAAAAGGTAACAGGACTTGCTCAGATTCAGGTTGAATATAACCGGGACAGGCTTGCCCAGTATGGTTTATCGGTTGAAGATGTCAATAATATACTAAAGGCTGCTTTTGCAGGCAGTCAGGCCGGGGTGGTTTATGATGAGGAGAAACGGTTCGGACTGGTGGTCCGTCTTGATAAAGATTACAGGCAGAGCCTCGATGATATTAAGAAGCTTGCTGTTGCTATTCCGGGAGGAGGACAGATCCCATTCGATCAGGTTGCTTCGGTTGACATAAAATCGGGACCTGCCCAGGTTTCTCGTGAGGATACCAGGAGACGAATAACTGTTGGATTCAACGTCAGAAACCGTGATATTAAAAGTGTTATAGGGGAGGTTACTGATGTTATTGATAATAATATAAAACTACCCACAGGCTATTACGTAACCTATGGAGGTCAGTTCAGAAATCTTCAGGCTGCGCAACGCAGGCTGGCCATTGCAGTTCCTGTTGCCATGATTCTCATTTTTGTTTTACTCTATTTTACCTTTAATTCCGTAAAGGAGTCACTGCTGATATTCACTGCTGTTCCTATGTCAGCCATAGGCGGAATCTTTGCCTTATGGATCAGAGGAATGAATTTTTCTATCTCTGCAGGTGTAGGATTCATCGCATTATTCGGGGTAGCCGTATTGAATGGGATTGTTCTGATATCGGAGTTTAACCGACTTGAAAAGGAAGGCATTGCTGATATAACTGAAAGGGTACTGAAGGGACTGCAAACCAGGCTCCGCCCCGTGATTATGACTGCGGCTGTAGCCTCATTGGGATTCCTGCCTATGGCTATGTCTACTTCACCTGGTGCGGAAGTGCAGAAACCGCTTGCCACTGTGGTCATCGGAGGGCTGCTAACTGCTACAATTCTGACACTGATTATCCTTCCTGTATTCTATATCTTCTTTTCCACTTTCAGAACAATTAAGCCGGTGAAGAGCCCAAAATTGAAAAGTGCATTATGCATTCTCTTCCTCCTGGCTGGAACCTCATTCCTGAATTCAGCTTTTAGTCAGCAATATCGTAGCATCACTCTTCATGACGCAATAACATCAGCTCTCGACAGTAACCTGAAAATTGTATCTTCATCGCTTTCCGTCGATCATTCCCACGCATTAATGGGGGAGGTGCTGGATCTGCCTAAGACTTCTTTTGAAGGTCAGTCGGGGCAGATAAACTCATTTTCGAATGATAATAGTTTTACCGTTTCTCAGTCATTTTCATTTCCATCTGTTTATATTAACCGATCCCGACTTGGAAAGGCTGATATTAAAAGCAGTGAGATGGAACGTCAGATCTCAAAGACCGATATAGCCACTCAGGTAAAACAGGTCTACTGGCAATATGTATTTCTTGCAGCCAAAAGGAAGCTTCTGTTATATCAGGACAGCCTTTATTCTGGTTTTCTCAGGGCTGCAGAATTAAGGGCAAACGTTGGAGAGACGAATAAACTGGAAATGATGACTGCCAGGTCGCAGAGTCTGGAAGTTAAGAACCAACTTTACCAGACCTATTCAGATCTTAATATTTTCAGCAGGAAATTAATGCTGCTGACTAACAGCAGGTCTCTTCTTATTCCTGCAGATATTGATCTGAACAGGTATGGCAATAATTCTCCTGCTGATAGTTTACTATGGAGACAAAATCCCTCATTGGGATTTGCAGAACATCAGGTGGAAATTTCGAGACTGGAAAAAAAACTTGAACTAAGTCAGATGATGCCCGATTTCAGCATCGGCTATTTCAGTCAGACAATCTTCGGTACCCAGGAAGTAAATGGCGTTACCCGTAATTTTGGAAATGGCTACCGATTTTCAGGGATTCAGGCCGGACTGGCATTACCCCTTTGGCTGACTCCTTATACCTCAAGGGTTAAGGCCGCCAGGATAAATGAACATATTGCAAGGACAAATGCCGATTATTTTTCAAGATCTGCTGAAGTGAATTTCATGAATTTACTTGAAGAACTGAAAAAATATCAATCAACTGTGGAATTTTATGAAAAACAGGCAGTTCCCGAGGCGGAAATAATTGTAGAACAGGCAAGCCGCAGTTATAAGGCAGGAGCGCTTGACTATCTCGAATATGTCCTCACTTTGAACAGGGCCCTTGCTGTAAGGCAAAACTATCTGGATGCAATCAATAATTACAACCAGACCAATATATTAATCGATAATTCAGAAGGCAAAATATTTTAAGGTCAATAAAATGAAAAAGAAAGGCAACATATTACTTTTAATAATTAGTGTTTTATGGCTAATTACTGCAGCATGCGGCAGTAAAAAAAGCATTGCAGAGAAAACAGGAAGTGCTGAAATTCTTCCTGATGATATAGTTGAACTGAGAGCCGATCAGATAAAGCTTGCGGGCATTGGCTTAGGGAGTATTGAATCCCGTACCCTTGGAGAGGTCCTCAATGTAAGCGGACATGTTACAGTTGCCCCTCAAAATCAGGCAACAGTAAGCATGCCAATGGGAGGATTCATAAAAAGCACGAGGCTTTTTCCCGGGAATCAGGTTACAAAAGGAGAGATTCTGGCAACTATTGAAAATCAGGATTTTGTTGATATTCAAAGGGATTATCTGCAGGCAAGGAATAAACTTGGCTTTGCAGAAGCTGATTTTAAAAGGCATACCGATCTCTATAAGGATGATGTTTATTCCGAGCAAAATCTCCAGCAGGTAACAGTTGAGTACAAAAACCTTAAAGCTGAAGTGAAATCCCTCGAACAGAAACTAATGCTTATCGGCGTTGATCCGCAGGGCTTAAAGGAAGATAATATAAGCAGTTCAGTAAATATAATTTCGCCGCTCGATGGTTTCCTGAAATCAGTGAATATAAATATCGGGAAATATGTATCCCCTACAGATGTGCTTTTTGAGATAGTGAACAGTAACAACCTCTTTCTCGAATTGTCATTGTTTGAGAAGGATGCGGGATTGATAAACAAGGGTCAGAGAATAAGGTTCTACATCAATAATGAAACCGAAGTACATTATGCCGAGGTATCGAACTTTGAAAGGTCGGTAAATAGTGACAAAACTCTCAATGTCTATGGTACTGTGACCAGTTCGTGCAACAAAATATTTCCGGGAATGTATGTGAATGCCCTGATTGACGAGTCTGATAATAAGGTTTCTTCACTGCCATCTGAGGCTCTTGTTAGTTTTGATGACAAGGACTATATTTTTATCTGGGACAAGGAAAAAACAGAATCGGGACAGCCATTTACAGAGTACAGAATGGTAGAAGTGAAAAAAGGTATTTCAAATCAGGATTTTATTCAGGTTATTTTACCGGAGAATCTTGATCCATTAAAAGTACAAGTGGTGATAAAAGGAGCATATAATTTATTGTCGGCCAAGAAAAACTCCGGTGAAATGGCATGTTAGCAGATTCTTTATCCCTATTCGTATATATAGTTAATTCCCAAGGCTGCACCTATGGAATCGAAGAACTCATTTTCGCGAAATGGTTTGCGTATATAGCCCTGGATATCAAGCATGAAGATCTTCGCCTTCTCATCTTCAAATTGACTTGCGGTTACTGCAATAATAGGCGTCTGACTTCCTTTTTCAGTAGCTTTTATCCGGGCTGTTGCTTTATACCCGTCCATAACCGGCATTCTCATGTCCATTAGGATAAGATGTGGTGAATACTTTTCAAATTTCTCAATGGCATCCTCTCCGTTAATGGCGGTATGTGTTTCAAATCCGGCAAGTTGCAGAAGATGTTCAGCAACAACAAGGTTGGTTTGCATATCGTCAACTACCAAAATGAGATATTTTTCACCCGGGTTCTCAATACCTATGACTCTTTTTGGGATATTTGCTTCTGCAATATTCAATTTCCCCTCTTTTACTTCAACATTGAAGGTGAACACAGAGCCATTTCCCTCCTCACTGCTTATACTTATATTTCCGCCCATTAAGACTGCCAGCTGACGGCTAAGTGCAAGTCCCAGTCCTGTGCCTGTGCTTTGCTTTATTCCTGCACTCGCCTGCTCAAATTGTTTAAAGAGTTTACCCAGATCATTTTCTGAAATACCGACGCCCGAATCCTGAATTTCAATTACCAGGCTTTTTATATTAACGTCTGATTTACTGATTCTAGCCCTTACAGCGATACCTCCTTCGTGAGTGAATTTAATGGCATTGCCAATCAGGTTAACCATTATCTGGCGCAGCT
>CAIPJU010000157.1 GCA_903865465.1 uncultured Bacteroidota bacterium | reverse complement strand
CTTGCAAAAATTGCAGAAGATTTGGAATACAACAGGGGATTTCTTGTTTCAGTTATGAAGAAGCTAAATAATGAGCGCTTTGTACAAAATGCTCCGGCAGAAGTAATAGAACTGGAAAAGAAAAAGAAGAACGATACTGAGTTGAAAATAAAGTCGCTTGAGGAGAGGCAGAAAGAACTAAAGGCTCTCTGAAACAAAAAGGTTTTATTTTGAGTTGAAACTATTCTCCCGAAGTGTATCAGCAGGATCAGGGTATTAATCTCTTGGCCAGGTAATTCTGGTCGACAGGAACGAGTTCCCACTCCCTGTCGAGAATGAGATGCCAGCCATCACCTGATATCTTATTTTTTTCCACTTTAAATCCTTTGGCAGAGATCCGAAGGTATTTGAAATTATTGGCAACCAGACAGCCTGGCTTTTCAACAGTAAGCTTTCCCCAGTTGTCAGAGACTCTCATTGAGCTGTAAAGTACACCAAGAGTATCGAGCGAATGGATGTCTTCGGGTTCAAAGTCAAAGTAGGGGCTTTGGAGCTCCAGGAAAACAACAGGGTTTTCAGTAAAAGTACTTATGTCTTTTTGCATACGCTCCCTGATATCCTCGGAACGTTTTTCTTCCTCCCTTTTGATTTCATCAATGTCATAACTTACGGCAAGGCTTCCTGCAACATCCCTGCAGATAGCAGGAAGTTCTATATTGTATAATTCCCTTACAGCTTTGCCGAGGTCAAAATTATCGGTTTTTATGTTCCTGAAATCAAATCCCTTATTATAGAGCAAAGCTGCATAAAGCGCTCCGTCGATAAAGCCGTACGAACGTGAATAAGATTGCATTGAATAAACACGGTCGAGGTTTTCGAATAGCTTTGCCCTGAAATCATTCAGATTGGAGGAACAGAGCAGGTAATAGGTAAATGTGGCAAGCCCTTCATAATTCTCAAAACGATTTTCATCCTCTGCAAAATTCTGATAAAGCTCCCTGTTTGAACCACGGAAAATAAGTGCATCCCTAAGAGCAAGATTGTGGTCCTGTTCAGACTCCAGCGCTTTTTTAAGTGCTTTCCATTCAAGTTTTATCCAGAGTCTTGCTTCTTTTTCATCCATGTTATTGGTATTGTAAGAGGCATTACCGAAACCCGACATCTCCCGGAACCGGTGGAAAAGACCATGAATCGCTCCTGATTTAATCCTGAATTCATCTTCCTCCTGGGGAATAGGAGACATGGCAAATGTAAGCCCTCCGAACTTTACCGGGCTGAAATTGATAATTTGCTCCTTGGGATAATAACCAGTGTATACTCCTTCCTTCTCTTTCAGAAGTCCCTCGGCATCAGGCTGATTTGCAATAATCCTTCTGTTTGAACGGTCAATCAGCATCAGGGGTCCATAAAGATTTTTTCCCCACAGCTTGCCTCCATCGTGATTACATATTTCTTCGATACTCTTAAAATAATGCAAAGCTTTGCCATAGGTGAGGTAACTATCGTTTTTTTCCCCCCTGCAACTAACGATCAATAAGAAAACTGTGAAGTAAATCCACTTTTTCATAGTGATTTTTTTCTAGCTCCGAATATAGCAAAAAAATTAAAGTGCAAATTCTTCAATATTTTCATTATTTAACTGAAAATTCGGGTGTAAAGCCTGCTTCTGTGACTTCGGGATCTGTTTTTGGTAATTAGTTGCTAATTAATGTAAAATACACCATTTTTGCAAGGTTCAAATATTGAGTCCACTCCAAAAAGCAATAGTTTTTGTTTTCAATAGTTCTTACCCCTGGCCTCTGAAAGGGGAACAATTGGAAATCAGCAAGTTTAGAAGTCCCTTTTATGGGATTAGGGGGTAAAAAAGCCTTTTCGGAGCGGGCTCACTATTTGATATTCAGTAAGCAAAATTAGAATCCTATGCCGGGTGATTCCGATAATCTGTCAGTATTGTTCCAGGTAAGTGAATTCATCGCCAGGAGTAATGATCTTGAGGAGGTTTTACTTCAGGTGATGGAGGAGATGTCCGGCAAGCTGGGGGTAACCCAGGCAATACTTACAGTTCTGAACAGAAACTCGTCCAAAATATGTATTGAAGTTGGATATGGTCTTACAAAACAAGAACAGGAGAGGGGAGAATACAAGATTGGTGAAGGGATTATAGGAGAGGTGGTAAGAACTGGTGAGCCATATATTATTCCTCATATTTCCGACGAACCAAGATACCTTAATAAAACAGGGTCAATAAGTAAACACAGGGATGACGATTCCTTTATATGCGTTCCGATAATATCAAAGAAACAGGTAATTGGAACGCTGAGTGTTAAGCTCAAATATTTTTCGAGCAGGTCGTATCAGCATGAGATGAAGCTTCTTACTGTTATTGCCTCAATGTTTGCAAAGTTGGTCAGATCGAGGCAGGACCAGATAGAGGAGCTCGAAAAACTCCGGTATGACAGGCTGATGCAGCACGGACTCTTCAGTTACAATGAACGTATCACATCCATTGTTGGTGAGTCGGGTAAGATGCAAGCAGTGTATGATCTTATTTCAAGAGTGGCGGTCACAAATGCTACCATTCTGATCCGTGGCGAGAGTGGCGTTGGTAAGGAGTTGGTTGCCAGGGCAATCCATGAGCAGAGCCTGCGCGCCAAGAAGGAGATGATAATGGTAAACTGCGGTGCTATTCCTGAAAATCTGATCGAAAGCGAACTCTTTGGCTATGAGAAAGGAGCCTTCACCGGTGCTGACAAGCAGCATCAGGGCCGTTTTGAACTGGCTGACCAGAGCTCAATTTTCCTTGATGAGATAGGCGATCTCTCGCCCAACCTGCAGGTAAAGCTGTTAAGGGTATTGCAGGAGAAGGAATTCCAGCGCCTTGGGGGAAGGGAAACAATTAAAACCGATGTCAGGGTGATTGCGGCTACCAACAGGAATCTTGAGGAG
>CAIPJU010000156.1 GCA_903865465.1 uncultured Bacteroidota bacterium | reverse complement strand
GGTGTTCGTTTAGGTAATATTTAATGATGTCAGGTACGTAATGATACACTGCTTTATCGTCGGCAACTCCGGTTCCGGGTGCATTGGCCAGAGTAACATTCCCTGCCCTGTAAGCATTCATCAGACCAGGGACTCCAAGCATCGAGTCTTGTCTAAAGCACAGTGGGTCAATAAATTCATCATCAACACGACGGTAAATAACATCTACTTTGATAGGCCCGTAAATAGTCTTCATATACACAAAATCCTTCTCTACAAACAGGTCTCGTCCCTCAACAAGCTGAATTCCCATTTTTTGGGCAAGAAAAGAGTGCTCAAAATAGGCAGAGTTATACATCCCCGGTGTAACAACAACAATAGTAGGATTATCTATATTTTTAGGCTTTACCGATTTTAACATCTCAAGAAGATGCTCTGGGTATTGGTAGATAGCCTTTGTCTTTAGTTTATCAAAAAGTTCAAAAAGCGACTTTTTGAGCGCCACTCTGTTCGACAAAACGTAACTTACTCCAGAGGGGCATCTTAAGTTATCTTCCAGAATATAATACTCTCCGTTTGTATGTTTGATAAGATCGGTACCGGCAATATGGGTATATATTCCACCTTCAGGGGTAAAATCGATCATCTCTTTAAGGTAGTTTTTCGACGAAAAAATCAAGTCAGCAGGAACTACCTTATCTTTTAGTATTTTCTTCTGGTGATAGATATCGTGAAGAAACAGGTTTATCGCCTTATTTCGCTGAATTACACCCCTTTCAAGTTGCAACCATTCGGCATTCGGGATTATTCGTGGAATAAGATCGAATGGAAAAATCCGCTCATCGGGTTTCTTATCCTCCGCATAAACCGCAAAAGTAATCCCCTGATTCAGAAATGCAGTTTTTACCTCATTATTAATCCGCTCAAAATCAATAAGACTTAACTGATTAAAGCGTTCAACCATCGTTGCATAATGATCTCTTGGTAGTTTGGAACCTACATAAATCTCATCGTAATGAGAGTTTCCAGGGGTATAGGAATCTAAAATTCCGTCTGTTTGATGTTTCATATCCGTTTTTATTAAATAGCGCTCATTTTGATGACATTTTATTACCAAATATCAACTCACAGAATCGCTATGTCACGAAAATAGACAATAAATGTACTTTAAGAAATTTCTTACACCGAATTAATGTAATAGTAACAATGAGGATATAATAAATATACAAAAAATCTAATATTTGGGTAATACCACCATTTATCGGCGATCTAATTCAGAATAACTGTAAATATGTGAATATACCCCCAATAAAACAACCCTTAGATCAAATAAAGTGTATAAATATTGCCATGAGGGTGAAATAGAGTCTCAATAAACCTCGGGCACAAATGTCTGATCGGTTACTGGCGGGCGAACATAACCAACATCAGATTGCTTCACAGGTAATTTGATATCTTCAGGCTCAAACTCACCATAAGGAATGAGCGACAGCAGATGATGGATGCAATTGAGTCTTGCCTTCATTTTATTATTTGCGTTTACAACATACCATGGTGCCTGCTTGATATCAGTATATTGAAACATCGTGTCTTTTGCCTTTGAATAGTCTAGCCATCTCGAACGACTCAGCACATCCATCGGACTGATCTTCCACCGTTTTGCAAGGTTGTTAATCCGCTCCTGGAACCTCCGTTCCTGCTCCTCGTCAGACACCGAAAACCAATATTTTATTAGAATTATACCCGATCGTACAATCATTCTTTCAAATTCGGGGCACGACCTGAGAAATTCCTCATATTCGGCAGGTGTGCAAAAGCCCATAACCTGCTCCACCCCTGCCCTGTTATACCAGCTTCTGTCAAACAGAACCATCTCTCCCGCTGCAGGCAGATGTTTAATATACCGTTGAAAAT
>CAIPJU010000155.1 GCA_903865465.1 uncultured Bacteroidota bacterium | reverse complement strand
TTAAAGAATCCTTTGGCTTTTATTACCTGATCAGTCTCATCCTGCAAGGCCTCTTTTTCGCTCTGATAAACACCTGCAACCTCATAGCCATAAAAAGCCCCGATAGGGTGACCGACGGCAGTACGTGTCGAATAACCTCCCCTTATGTAACCTCCCGGGATATAATCGCGTCCTTCAAGCTTCGTTACCTTGTTATAGATAGATGTTGCGTTGAATCCCAGTGTCATTCCCAGGCCGTTTTTAAATTTCTCCTCCCACTTCAGGGTAAGTTCAATTCCGGCATTGAGAACACTGCCATTATTGCCGAGCAGTTCAGTAACTCCACCGCCTGTTGCAATGGGGGCAAAGAAGACAACGTTATTTGTGGTGCGGTGATAAAGATCGACATTTCCCGACAGTTTATTGTTTTTTGCAGTGAAGTCAAATCCGAGATCGTATTCATTGACAACCTCCCAACGAAGGTATCTCTGGACGACAGTTTGGGCGCCAATTCCATCAACAAGCTGATCTCCGAATATCCCGGAGCTTCCGGCTCCTGTTTGTCCCAGGATAACCGACGAATTGGCCGGTACATTGTCATTACCCAGGAGACCCCAGCTTGCTCTCATTTTAAGATAGCTGAACAATTTCTGATTTTTCATGAAATCTTCTTTTGTGAGATTCCACCCAAGACCAATTGAAGGAAAATAACCCCATTTTTTCTGGTATTTGGAACTGGCATCACTTCTGAAAGTAACAGTACCGAGGTATTTATCTGCTATATTGACGAGTCCCCTGCCGAAAAATGAAAGGCCATTATATCTTCCTGCAGCATCGTCGGCGTACCTGTCTTTAAATGAACCGGTAGTCAGATATTTCGATTGCTCATCGTAACCGGGAACATCAAGTGCTGAACCAGTAAGTGTTTCGAATGTTTCAACGCGTGTCGATTGTCCCACCATAACAGAATAGTCAACCTTGCCAGATTTATTTTTATAGGTAAGAAGGTTATCCAAAATCTGAGTCGAAGAGTTGCCTGCTGTTTTTGAAAGACTTGATTTCAACACTCCCTGGGAACCACCAACAAGATAGGCAGGAGTGTAGCTGCGTGAGGTCCAGTTGCTGATATCCTGGTTATATGATACCTTGAATGTCAGTTTGTCCTTGATAGGATAGAATTCAGCATAACCACTGAATACCAGTTTGTTTCCTCTTTCAAAGTTATCGTAATAATATGCCGCTGCAACAGGATTTCCATACTGGTTGCCGAATCCGTAAGTCTGGGGCGACCCGAAATCAACAGGAAAAGCAGCACTATTTGCAGGATCATAAACCGGGTAAACAGGAGGGTTTACATAGGCGCCAAAAAATGCACCATCATTAGGATTATATTTGTCATACCTCGATACAATGGTGTTGAGGCCTATTTTCATATAATCATTAACTGTCTGGTCGAGTCTTCCCCTAATGTTGAATCTGTCGAAGTTATTCTTGGTATTCATGATTCCTTCCTGCGAAAAGTAGCTTCCGCCAAAAGAATAGGATGTCTTGCCTGTGGTTGCTGAAATGTCGATACTATGGCCGGTCATGGGAGCTGGTCTTACAAGTTCCTTATACCAGTCGGTGCTGACAGGATAATTGGAGGCATTTTTAGGTATATATCCAATCTGGTCGGCATTAGCTTCGTTCATAAGAGCTACATACTGGTCTTTTGTAGCCAGTGGCATTATATTTACAGGTACCTGCATTGAAAAGTAGCCGTCATAGCTTACCGATGGTTTTCCGGTTGTTCCTTTCTTTGTTGTGATAAGAATTACTCCATTGGCAGCCCTTACACCATAAATTGCAGCTGCCGACGCATCTTTCAGAACTGTCAATTCTTCAATGTCGTCGGATCCCAGGAAATCAATGTTATCGACAAAGACCCCGTCGACAACATAGAGAGGTTTCGCAAAGTCGCCGATAGAGCCGACACCCCTGATTTTTACATCAGGACTGCTGCCGGGGATGCCGCTTGTTATAATCTGAAGACCGGGAACCTTTCCCTGCATTGCCTGCATCGGGTTGGAAGTGATCTGCCGGGAGAGATCATCTCCCTTAATAGTAACAATAGGTGCAGTAAGGTCTTTTGCCTTCGCGACACCATAGCCAATAACAACCACTTCATCCATCAGAGTCGACAAAGTAGTTAACATAATATCAATTGTGCTTCTTGCACCAACCAGCTCTTTCCTTGGCGTCATGCCAACCATACTGAATATCAGTGTATCGGCAGGAAGTGCTTTAATGTTGTACTTTCCGTTTATGTCAGTGAGGGTACCCCGTACCGTACTTTTTACCTGGACGGAAACACCGGGAAGAGGCATCTTTGAATCATCCGATACAACTCCCCTGATTTCCTTCTGGCCGGAGACTGACTGCAGGAACATAGCTGAGAACATGAGAATGGTCAGTATTTCTTTCATATCAGGTCGATTTTTTCACCAAATTAGGATTTGTAATTTAGCAGTTAGTATTTGGTACTGCTTATTGATTTTCTCATTTAAGTCTATGAGCTCTGGCAGGACCTTAATTTTACCTCAACAAACATTTTTAATAAAAACATTAACAATTAATTAACAATTTAAAATGTTCTTAAAAAATATTAAACGGCCATAGGCTGGAATTAGTAATATGAATAGATTCCAGGATAATTTTGTTCGCTAAGCTTTACTACATTTGTCTTTATGATCATTGAACAGACATATAAATTACTTAATGAAAGGATTGGAAGC
>CAIPJU010000154.1 GCA_903865465.1 uncultured Bacteroidota bacterium | reverse complement strand
CCAAAAAAAAAGGCAGAGGGCAGAGGGCATGGGGCATGGGGCATGGGGCATAGAAAACCGAGAATCTGGTTCGCAGCGAACTTTTTCCTTTCTCCTTTCTCCTTTTGCCTTTTAATCCCGATTTATCTGAAATTTTTCCGATATTCCGATGGGGTCATATCCATTATATTTTTGAAGTAAAGATTGAAGTTGGCTAAATTGTTGTAGCCACTTTCAAAGCAAATCTGGGCAATAGGTTTATCTGATTCGGCCAGTTTTTTGGCTGCAATACTGATTCGTATCTCCTTTACATACTGAATAAAAGTTTTTCCTGTCCGTTTTTTGAAATAACGGCAAAATGAACCGGGTGCCATATTCAACAAATCAGATGCTGCCTTGAGGCTAATGCCCTCCTGTATATTATGAAAAACGTATTCATACACATCCTTGATCTGGTCCAAATCCTTGAAATAGCTTGTAGGATATTCCGGGGTCAGTGATAGGCTTTCTTTTTCATCAATCTGTGTCAATCCCTGAAAGATATGCAACAACTCGATGTAACTTTCAAGTCCCTTTAAACTGACCAGTCTTTCCATACACTCCATTACATAGGCAATCTTATCGCCTTTGAAAAACAGTCCGCTGTTACCCCGGTTCAGTAACTCCTTTACACTCTCAAGTTCCGGAAGATTAAAAAAATCTGAACCAACAATATTTTCATCAAAATGAATCACAATGCAGGATGGCGGAGTATCATTCTGACGATCAAGAACTTCCCAGCAGTGTGGGAGGTCAGGCCCAAGTAAAACGAGGTCTCCGGCTTCAAATCCAGAAATATTGTTACCCACAATACGCCGGCCTGAACCCGAAATGATCAGATTCAACTCATAATTTTTATGTGAATGTATCTTTGGATTATTTTCGGCCAATCCCAACTTCCGCGTGATAAATGAGTGTTCATGCGGAACATTTATTTTTGCAAAGACAAATTCCATGATATATAAATTAACCAGTGACACAAATATAGCGAACAAAATTTAATAAGTGGGTTAAAAAACATTAGGAAATGGATAAAATAATATTTAAAATTTGCTGAAACATACTTTACTTTTGTATTTCACAAACTACGATTAAAATGCAGTACCCATTGAAAGGGATTATCCCACCCATGATCACCCCGTTGAAAAGCAACGATGAACTCGATAGAAAGGGTGTTGAGAGTTTGATAGAACATATCATTGGCGGGGGCGTACATGGTCTTTTTTTACTTGGCACAAACGGTGAGGGACCCAGCCTTAGTTACCGTCTTAAAAAGGAATTCCTTAAATTGTCCTGTGAAATTATCAAAGGAAGGGTTCCTGTATTGGTTGGTATTACTGATTCGGCATTTTCAGGTGCGATGGAAATAGCTGAATTTTCAAAAGCTGTGGGAGTTGATAGCGTAGTAGTTGCTCCTCCTTTTTATTTTCCAGCAAATGAGGTCGAGATGATCAATTATGTTGAGAAACTGGCAGCTGTGACTCCATTGCCTTTTGTTCTTTACAACATGCCGATGCATACAAAAGTTAACCTTACTATTTCTACGATTCGTCGCGCCAAGAAGTTGGGTTGTATCGGAATTAAAGATAGTTCGGGCGACATGGCTAATTTATATATGTTGATAGATGCCTTCAAGGAGGATCCGAATTTTGCCGTATTTGCAGGTACTGAGCTTTATACGTCTGATGCAGTGATGGGTGGTGCTCATGGTTCTGTTGCTGGTGGGGCTAATGTTTTCCCTAAGTTATTTGTTGATCTTTACGATGCCGCCATAAGAAGGGATTTGGAAGAGGTTGCCAGACTAAAAGATCTGATTGTATGGCTTTGCAATACAATGTATGTTGTTTCTCCTAGTGCCGCAAGAATTACAATTTCATTCAAAACTGCACTGTCTATAATGAAAATTTGTAGTGATGAAATGGCTCTTCCCCTCATGAAACTTGAAGGAGATGATCGGATGAAGATTGCTGGTTATCTGG
The DNA here is from genome assembly GCA_903865465.1 of uncultured Bacteroidota bacterium. Classification (GTDB taxonomy): domain Bacteria; phylum Bacteroidota; class Bacteroidia; order Bacteroidales; family VadinHA17; genus LD21. The sequence continues at coordinate 212 of CAIPJU010000154.1, read as the reverse complement.
AAGAGATGAAAAGGAAATTTGTTTAACCAAGTTTTTTGTTCATAATCAAAGAGGGTGTCCAAAAAGGCACCCTCTCTTTCTTTGTAAAAAACCCCATTAAATATTTGTTTATATGATTGATATATAGTATATTAGATGCATAAACAAAGAGTTCTGCAGCCAATATTCAAACAGTACAATCAAGGTCAGGTAGAGCTATTTCCGCAGAGACT
>CAIPJU010000153.1 GCA_903865465.1 uncultured Bacteroidota bacterium | reverse complement strand
ATCACAGAGTCTCAAAATACCGTTCCAGTTTTTCGTTGGAATACCTTCAATCATCTGAGCATAAAACAATCTTGTATTATATCCATCTCTCATGGCTGGACAAAGAAGAGCATCAATATTTCCGGGAATACAACCAGAAGGAAGTTCTAATTCTGGTAAAAAAACAAAATTAATTCCTCCTTCTGGTATTATTTCCGCCCGTGGATAAAACCGTTTGACTTCCAGAATTTGATCTTCAAGTGTTCTCATTTAGGTCTAAGATGAAGCGCCCCCACTTTGCACGTGACTTTTAAATTCTTCTCCTCCCTTAATGACAATTGAACCGTTATCATCAAGGGGAATAAGTTTCCCATTTACAACTTGATCCAGTTTGTCAGCTAAAGGGACATTTCCTGCAGTTTTAACTTCCGAAATTCTTTGATTACCTCTATGAATTTTATAGGGGCTGTCATTTACTATGATTTCTACATAGTTATGACCATTGTTTTGACCTTTTTCTTCTTCTTTCATGATAAAATATTTTTAATTGTTCATGAATAAAAGAAGGAACCGTGACAAAACTTATTCTTTAACCCAGAGAAGGCTTATTACTGAGTTTGTACTTTTCAAATAATAGCACTTTTCAAAAAGAGGTTGCCTCTTATCCATTTTGAAATCTGAGAACCAATCATCAGGATAAATAATTTCTTCAGCGGAATACTCTCTTTGATTGTAAAAAAATTCCCCGGCTACAGAAGAATTCGGTACAGGTGCTCCATATTTTGGTGGATAGTTAAATAAAAAATCTTCTGATCTGAAATACCATTTTACTTTCGAGTCTTTACAGCATACTATAAACATTGGGAAGAGGCGTAGTTCAAAATAACGGAATATAGTGGCCGAAATACTCGTTTGGAAATGATTTGACAAGCTATCTATTAATTTTCCGGATAATGGTCGTTTAATGCACTGCTTTCTAAATCTTTTTGAAGGCATTAGTAAACATGATGAGAAGTAATCAGCTTCCTTTTCAGCAATATTTTTTGGTAATAGCAAATTAAAAGAGGGATGGGAGAGTACTTTACCTTTTCTTAAAGCATTCCTATGCTCATCAATGTAGAAATGTCCTAACTCATGTCCAAAAGTAAATCGTGCCCTTGGACTGGTTTTAATTCCAGATCTATTACTGTTAATAAATATATGAAAACGCCCAAATTTATGCTGAATAAGGCCATCAAATGCATCCCTATAATTTCCGTAGGAAAATGTTACTCTGTTGACGTTTGCTATTATCTCAGGTTCAATAAAATCATCTCCAATATAATTTTCAATGATTGATTCTGCTAAGTCCGATAACTCTTCCTTGCGATAGTCACAAAGTTCATTCTCCATCACTCTTTTCTTCTGCATCTTTACGGTCTTTCTCCATTTGCGCCCGAACATCATCAGGGATGTTTGAACCCTCTCTAGCAGCTTGTGCTAAATGCTCCTCAATATGTACATCATTAAAAGAATTAAACTGCCCAACATTCTCAATTTTCCCCGCTTTTAATATCTCTATCGGATCATTAAACTTATCTGGAATCTGCAATTTCATTTTAGAAATATTTTCTTCGAAACTTTGAAGTTCTTCTTCAGTTTCTGGAAAAATGTAACCATAATTTTTTAGAGCTTTATGGAACGCTTTTTCCTGTCTAGTGTTATCATTTTGATCGTTCATAATTACTTCCGATTAAATTTGTAGTTAGCTTTCAGAAACTCATTTACTTTCTTTTTTGAACGACTTATTATTTGCCGAATATTTTCAGGAGTAGTTTCATATTTTTCAGCTAATTCATTTAGAATATCTTGAGGAAGATTTTTTGCTTGACTAGCTTCCCCTTGTTCGTAATACAGCCAGTATGTCATAAACACATGTTGGTCTCTATCTTTTAACAATTTCAACGCTTCTCCAACTATGTACTCATTATATGATAATTGAGTATCGGTATCAGCATCTGTTTCAGTTCCATTATCAAATTTCAAATTCACCTCTGAAGGATCAATTGAAGATTGCTTATTGCATAAGAGTGCCAGTAGCTCAGTTTTTGCAATTTTTACTAACCAACCATGAATCCTTTTCTTAATTATTTCAGGATTTGATTCTCCATCCAAACTAAATGAGTCACAATACCGATAAACATTTATTAATGTATTCTGAAAAATAATATCTCTCAATTCTTCAGAATTTGGAAGGTGAAGAGTTACTCTCGTAGCCATACCATAAATGAAACGTTTATATCTATTGTGAAATTCAGCAAAAGCTAAATTACTTGATTCAGGTTCTTCTTTCATTGAAATAATGATCAATAGATCCTCATCCGATTCATTTATCAAAGGAGAAGCAACAGTGTCTTTTATAACTTTCATTGTAAAATAATCTTCATCAATAAAATAACAAACCGTGACATTCTATTCTTATCGATACTCTGTGATAGGTATTCTTATATTAAAACAAAAAGATCCTTAACAAATTATTGTTCTGCATGCAACTGTAGTACTCACACACTTAAATTTATCAGGCAGTAATGAATGATAAAGTTATGAAAGAATTTAATTTGTTATTCAGATGATTGCGAAATAATTAACGACTATTCTCTGATCAAAATTGTACCAAGTTATTCTCATCGCTTGCTGTTTTT
>CAIPJU010000152.1 GCA_903865465.1 uncultured Bacteroidota bacterium | reverse complement strand
GACCTTGAGACTCTGGGGGCTGATATCCTCTGTCTGCAGGAGACCAAGGCTAATCCCGATCAGGTTGCTGAAACTCTTAAGCAGTTAAATGGGTACCATATTTATTCCAATTCGGCCGATAAACCAGGATATTCCGGAACCTCAGTCATTTCAAAAATTGAGCCTTTAGCGGTAACACGGGGAATTAATATAAAAGATCATGATACCGAAGGCCGGGTACTAAACCTGGAGTTCGAATCCTTTTTTCTGGTAAATGTCTATGTTCCCAATTCAGGCTCTGAACTTAAGAGATTGGGATACAGACAGGAATGGGATAAGGCTTTTTATGATTATCTTAAAAATCTAGAAAAGGCAAAGCCTGTAATTATATGCGGGGATCTCAACGTTGCTCATAAACCGATAGATCTGGCCAGGCCAAAAGCCAACTACAACAAAACTGCCGGGTATATGCAGGAGGAGATAGATGGTATGGAGAGGCTCACGGGAGGGGAATTGACAGATACATTCCGGCACCTTCACCCCGATGAAAAAGAGAGATATTCGTGGTGGAGTTACAGGGCCGGTACAAGGTCAAATAACATTGGATGGAGAATCGACTATTTTCTTGTTAGCATGTCCCTGCTTCCCAGTGTAAAAGAGGCCTTTATCCGTGAGGAGATCATTGGATCGGATCACTGTCCGGTGGGTATCATAATTAGTATTAATTGATCCTGAAACCCACAACCAGGATATCATCAGTCTGGCTGCTTGCACCCTTCCATTCTTCGAAGGCACTGTCGAGCAATAATTTCTGAGTGGCCATTGATTCATTCTTTACCCTGAGTATCTGTTCCCTGAATCTCTTATAACTAAGTCTTTTATGATCCGATCCTCCAAACTGGTCAGCAAAACCGTCAGAGAACATATAATATCTGTCTCCCGTTTGAATATCTATTTCATGAGTCATGAAATTCTGCATTTCATCGGTTATTCCTACAGGCATCGGATCTCCCTTGATTTCGATCAGCCATTCATCATCATTATTCCCTTTATGCAATATTCCAATATCTTCCAAAACCTTTTCGCGGATGATGTACAGGGGATTTTCTGCTCCTGCAAACTGTAACTTCATATTCTTCCTGTCGATGGTGCAGAGAGAGATATCCAATCCGTCTTTTTGTTCCCATCTTTCCCCTTTTTGTTTCAGTGATGCAATAATTTCCTGACGGAGCCTGTCGAGAATAATTCCGGGATCGGTTGTAAGGTCCTTATTAACAATTTCATTAAGCAGGGTCATCCCCAACATACTCATAAAGGCCCCGGGAACACCATGACCAGTGCAGTCGGCTACAGCAATTATGGTATAATGTCCCGTTTCCGATACCCAGTAAAAATCGCCGCTTACAATTTCAACAGGTTTATAGATAACAAAATGCTCTTCGAGGCATGCTTCAAGCTGTTCTGTTTTGGGCAACACAGAGGCCTGAATATACCTGGCATAGTTAATACTTGCCCTTATCTCTCCGTGGGCTGCTTCGATAAGCTTCTTCTGGGAATTGACAATATCGAGTGTGGCCTTCAGATCTACATTGGCAGTTTTTGTCTTCTTATTCGCCTTTGCAAGAAGCATCAGGAAGAGCAGTATTGAAATGAAGCCAAGAACAAGAAAAAAGATGATAATCTTTTGTTGCCGGCTTCTTGCATCCCTTAAACCTGCGTCGCGTTTTAATATTTCATTCTCTTTAAACATTGAAGCAGTTTCGTACTGGATCTGAAGCTGGTTTATCTGAAACTGGCTGTTTTCTGAAAAAATCGTATCCTTGATGGTGGATTCCTTCAACTGATATTGATAAGCATTTGTAAAATCATAAAGCCTTGCATATGCCTTTGCGAGACCTCCGTAAGTTGATTTTCTCTCATCAGAGGCTCCTATTTCATCACTTATCTGTTCCGACTGCTTATAAAAATCAATGGCTTTCTGAGTTTCACCCTTCTGAAGGTATGTATCGGCTAGCGCAATTAAAGCCTGTCCTGTTTCTAGCTTTGAGTTACTTTGCCTGAATACAACCAGGGCATCTTCAAGATACCTGATGGCATTAGAATAATCTTTCTTCCTGCTGTAAACTTTCCCGATATCCATTAGGGTATAGGGAACATCGCCCGACTGATACTTCTTAAAAACTTCCAGCGCCCTTTCAAAATATTTCAGAGCCTGTTTATAATATCCTTTTTCGAACAGAAGCTCACCCATATTAACATTTAGGGTTCCGACCCCTCTCGAATATCCCATCCGCTCACTTAATCTGAGAGCTTTCAGATAGTACTCCCTGGCTTTCTCTTTTGTATTCTCTTTTTGGGCATAGATAAGTCCGATGTTATTAAGAGTCGTTACCATTCGAAGTGAATCATTTATTTCCTGTGACATATTGAACGAACGGATATAGAGCTCCAGGGCTTTAGCATAGTCGCCTTCATTGGTATAGATAACCCCAAGGTTGCTGAGAATGTTAGCTGTACCTTTCTTGTATTTTATGGTTTCAAATATATCAAGTGCCCTCTGACAGTAATCAATTGCCTTGACGTAATTAGCAAGCTTCAGGTGACCCATTCCTATATATTTCAGGGCAAAGGCTTCCCCTTTTAAAAAGTCAATCGACCGCGAAATTTCAAGTGCACGTGTTCCAAAGCTAATCAGGACAGCAGGCTTGGCAGGGTAAAGGCTGTCGCAGATCTGAAAGATCAGATTTACTTTTAAAGTATCATCAGAGCCTGTATTTATCCTCTGGATCATCTTTTCGAGACTTGTATCCTGTGACCAGAGTGTAAAGGCAAATCCCGTGAAAATAGTGACCAGCAATAATTTGATAAGCCGCATTTTGATTTATTTCAATGTACCACTTTTAAAGGTAAAACCAAATCAGAAGATCAGATAAACTTAAAACTCAGGTGTCAGATTTACATGTCAGATCCCTTAAAAAAAATTTGGAATATCCCGGTTATCTGAGCAGCCTGGACAATTAGAACAAATGAGGAAGGAAAAAGCTCAAATGACAGCTAAAAATATCTATTTATTAACTCCAATACTAATAAATTGTCGTTTCTATTTTGATAAATTTACTGACTTGATATTTTATCTCTGATAAAGATATAACCTTACTCAATGAAGTCATGAAAAAACAAATATTATTCTTTCTGCTTATTGCATCTCCGTTATGGGTTTTTTCCCAGGTTGAGAAAATCGTTGATTCTGAAATTAAAAATGTAATTGTCTATCAGCAAGGCTCATTGATCACCAGGGAAGCAAAATGCAGTTTTCAAAAAGGAAAAACAACTTTAATATTTAAAGGTTTATCCTCGAAAATCGATCAGGATAATCTGCAGGTCAAACCCGAAAACGATAACCTTACCATTCTTTCAGTCTCTCATTCAATTGATTACCTGAATAAAACCAGCTCAGCGAAAGAACTTGACAAGCTGGAATCAAAGAAAAGAGATATTGCCGACAGCCTTAAAATATTAAAGAGTATAAAAGCGGTGTATGAACAAGAGAAGGATATGATAGTTTCTAACAAATCTATTGGAGGAACAAATGGCGTTAATATCGCTGATTTGCAGGGTGCTGCTGCATTTTTCAGGACCAGGCTTTCAGAGATCGAAACAAATACATATCAGATTGAAAGAAAATCATATCATCTGAAGGAGAGGCTGGTTGAAATATCAAAACAGCTTCTTGAATTAAACTCACAGACCGATTTGCCATCAAGCCAGGTAAAGGTTATTGTAAGCTCCGAAAAAGTCATTGAGAGCACTGTTAAATTAGAGTACCTCATTGCCGAGGCATCCTGGACAGCTGATTACGATATCAGGATAAAAGATGTTGACAGTCCCCTAAACCTTACCTATAAAGCAAAGGTGACTCAGAATAGCGGCGAGGACTGGAAGGATGTAAGGCTTACCTTATCAACCGGAAATCCTTCGGTAAGCAACTCTAAGCCCGACCTGGAATCATACTATCTGACCTTCAATAATTTCTACTCAAATTTCAAGCCCTCTTCTGCCGGTTCCAGTAAGAAATTCACGGGGAAGATTGAAGGCACTGTAACAGATGCCGATGACGGAGAAGCTCTGCCCGGATGCAATGTTGTGGTCAAAGGAACAACAACCGGTACTGTATCTGATATTAACGGTAAGTTTTCAATTGAAGTCCCCTCATCGGGTTCAACCTTAGTCTTTTCATACATTGGTTATGAACACCTGGAACTGCCTGCAAATACCTCCTTCTCGAATGTAAAGCTGAAGCCTGCAGTAATGGCTCTCCAGGAGGTTGTAGTAACAGGATATGGAGTCAGTAAAGGAGATGCAGAGGATAGGGAAGAAGCTGCTACCCGCGCAAAAAAGAGAGAAATGATACCATTAGCTATACAAAAGCAACAGACCTCAACTGATTTTAAGATCAATATCCCATATTCAATTCCATCCGATAATAAAGAGTATGATGTTTCAATGGTTCAGTATGAGGTCCCTGCCTTATATTCTTATAGCGCTGTCCCAAAATTATCAAAAGATGTTTATCTGGTGGCACGATTTACAGACTGGACCAGGTACAATATGCTGGATGGTAATGCCAGTCTTTTCTTCAAGGGGATTTACCAGGGAGAAACCTACCTGAATTTAAAATCACTCGAAGATACACTTTCCCTCTCCGTGGGAAGAGATAAGGAGATAATTATTGAACGGGAGG
>CAIPJU010000151.1 GCA_903865465.1 uncultured Bacteroidota bacterium | reverse complement strand
TTTATTGGAATAAAGGCTTTTGGGAGTGGGCTCAAAGATAAAAGTTAAGAGATAAAGTAAAGAGATAAAAATAAAGAGATAAAAATAATGACCGGATCGGATAAAACGAAAAAGAGTCTCAGCATTACCGAATCATCCTCAAATTTTGACAATCTTGAATTCATGAGTGTAAATGAGCTTCTTACAAATATCAACAGGGAAGACACAGGTGTTCCCATTGCAGTAAAAGCTGCAATTCCGCAGATAGAGAGGCTGGTTGAGGGGATTGTGACGCGAATGATGAAAGGAGGACGTATATTCTATCTTGGTGCCGGTACTAGCGGAAGACTTGGCGTTCTGGATGCATCAGAAGTCCCTCCTACCTTTGGTGTCTCCGGCAATCTGGTAATCGGCCTGATAGCGGGTGGCGAAACAGCGCTCAGAAAATCAGTCGAAGCCGCCGAGGATGATCCGGAAAAAGCATGGCAGGAACTTGAGATTCTTAATATCAATGAGAATGATACTGTCATAGGAATAGCCGCTTCGGGAACCACCCCTTACGTCATTGGAGGGGTACGCAAAGCGAGGGAAAAAGGAATTCTTACCGCTTGTATAAGCTGCAACCCCGAAAGTCCCCTTGCAGAAGCATGTGAATATCCGGTTATAGTTGTCGTGGGACCGGAATTTGTTACAGGCAGCACACGTCTTAAAGCAGGGACAGCTCAGAAACTAGTTCTCAATATGATAACGACCACGGTTATGATCAAGCTGGGACGCGTCAAAGGAAATAAGATGGTCAATATGCAGCTTACCAATAAAAAGCTTATTGAAAGAGGAACACGGATGATTGTTGATGAGCTTAATATTCAGCGCGATGCTGCACGTATCCTGCTGCTTCAGCATGGATCGGTAAAGAAAGCCTTAGAGTTCTACCGGGAACAACTCAGGAATAAGGGATAAGAAAAATCCTAAAAGCAAAATTGAGATCCAATACCTACTCTATATCATACATCATTTTATAAAATTAAGAACATGAACCACAAGCCGATCAGATTATATTTCTTATTGATATTTAGCACCTTAGCTCTTATTTCAAATGGCCAGAAATCCGATCCGGAATTTCTGAAATATATGAATCATCCCTGGGTTGATTCAGTTTTCAAGAGTCTCAGCATGAAGGAAAAGGTTGCGCAGCTGATCTGGATACCTGCCTATTCGAATCAGGATCTGCCCTATGAGGTCGATCTGAGTAACCAAATTGCCAGGACCGGCATAGGCGGAGTGGTATTCTTCCAGGACAAGCCCTTGAAACAGACTGAGATGATAAACTATTTCAGGAAGCTGACCAAAGTGCCTCTGATTTATGCATGCGATGGGGAATGGGGACTTGGAATGAGACTTGAAGGTGTAACCAAGTACCCCTACCAGATGACCCTGGGGGCAATCGAAAACGATTCACTCATATATGAAATGGGAAAGGCCATAGCTCTTCAGTTCAGACGAGGAGGTATCCAGGTAAACTTTGCTCCGGTTGCCGATGTTAACAATAACCCGGCAAACCCGGTCATCAACTACAGATCATTTGGCGAAGACCAGCACAGGGTCATCCGGAAAACTCTTATGTATATGAAAGGAATGCAGGACAATGGTCTAATGGCAATAGGGAAACATTTCCCCGGACATGGCGACACTGGCACTGATTCACATCTCGACCTGCCGGTAATCTCTCAAACAAGGGCACGTCTGGATTCAGTAGAACTTGCACCTTTCAAGGCGCTTATAAACAGTGGCATTGATGGGATTATGCCGGGTCATCTCAGCATTCCTGCTCTTGATTCCTCGAAAAACAAGGCTTCTACCCTTTCGTATCCGATTGTCACTGAACTTTTAAAGGATGAACTTGGTTTTAAGGGTCTGGTTGTCTCTGATGCAATGAATATGAAAGGACTTACCAAATCAAATCTGCCGGGTGAGGCAGAGGCAGGTGCCTTAAAAGCCGGTGAGGATGTTCTGGAATATATTCTTGATCCGGAACAGGCTATAGAATCTCTCGTTTCAAAGATCGGTAAGGGTGAAATATCGATTGAATCGATTAATGAGAAATGCAGGAAGGTTCTTGCAGTAAAGTACTGGGCTGGAATGAACAGGGTACAAGAGATATCCCCTGCAAATATCACATTAGAGCTTACAACTGGAAAGTCAAAAGCCCTTATCAGGGAACTCTATGCCAACGCCCTTACCCTTCTCAGGAATCAGAATAATATTTTACCGGTAAAGAATTCATTGCCCGTAAGGATAGCTTCGGTTGCAATTAACAGATCAGAACCTTCATTATTCCAGCAGAGAATTTCCGATTATGTACAATCCGATCAGTTCTGCATCGATACACTCAATAAAAAGAAAACTGATGAGTTGCTTTCAAAGCTTGAAGGATATGATATTATTATTGCTGGTGTTTACAACACTGACCAGCGGCCTAATATGAATTTTGGAATACAGGATGGACTGAATGAATTTATTGAAAAGCTAAATAAGAATGGAAATTGTATTATTACATATTTTGGAAATCCGTATGCACTAAAGAAACTCACTTCGCTCGAAAATTCTGAAGGGTTAATCCTTGCTTATCAACTTAATGACTTTACTGAAGATCTTTCGGCGCAGCTTATTTTTGGTGGAATCGGTGCAAAAGGGAGCCTTCCTGTCACAATTAATAATAACTGGCCCTCAGGCTTTGGAATAAAAACAGAAGGGAATCTGAGAATGCAGTATGGTTTTCCGGAAAGTGCCGGATTATCTTCAGAATTGCTAAACAGGAAAACCGATTCAATTGTAAATATCGGTCTTAAAGTAAAGGCTTATCCTGGTTGCGAGGTTATGATTGCACGAAATGGCATTGTAGTTTTCCATAAAACATACGGATATCAGACTTACGATAAGAGAATTCCTGTTTCGAAGGAGGATCTCTTCGATCTGGCATCTGTCACAAAAATATCAGGAGCGCTTCCCGGAATAATGCTCCTCAACAGTGAGGGAAAATTCTCTCCCGATGCCACATTGGGAAGCTATCTGCCAGAATTCAGAAGATCGGATAAATCGGGAATTGTTATGAGGGACCTGCTGACTCATCAGGCCGGGCTAACGCCCTATATCAGATTCTGGAAAGAGACAATGAAGGATGATGGGACCTACAAACATAATGTATATCGTAATGGCTATTCTCCGAAATATCC
>CAIPJU010000150.1 GCA_903865465.1 uncultured Bacteroidota bacterium | reverse complement strand
TCCTAACCCTTAGATGAACAGACCATCTTTATAATTCCCCACTGTTTGGGGCCGTAAAAGTAATATATATTTTTAAAACAGGCTAAGAATTTCACTTTTTATGTCGAAATAATCAAGCCTAATGCTTTTTTATTTTAGCGATGCAAAGAAAAGAACTATTTCTCAGAATGACAAGATCATTCTAAAAAAAAATAAACAATTATTATTTAATATAAATCATTGACAATGAACGATTGTCTGAGGACGCATCTTTTTCATTAATCCTAAAAAGAGTTTTTTTATATCTTTACCACAATATTCTGCCCTGTGAAGGGTTTTCTATAACAAATCAGAACCAGAAAGTATGAATTTCAAATTATCCGTTTACGCCACGTTCGCCATCATCCTTGTAATAGTTGCGGCCTGTGGACCGTCGCAAACTGAGCTTGCTGCAACGAAAATCAAGATTTCTCAAGCTCTTCTGGCCAGGGGTGATACAGTTAAATCTTTATTGTGTCTCGATTCAATACCAAAACTCTATCCCGAAGCGGTTGCTGAACGAAGTCAGGCGACCAAGATCAGCGATCAGATTTATGGGACTCAACTGTTAAAACAACGCGAGAAACTTGCCTCTGCGAATAATCTGATTAATTCAATGATCAGGGAATTTAAACCCGAGAAAGGTGAATTTGAAAAATACACCAATTATATACCCAACCGGCAGGTTTTCGACAAAAGCTGGTCCCGTTCATTTATCCAGGCTTATGTAAATGAAAAGGGCGATATGACTCTTGCCAGTAATTATTATGGGGAGAAATGGCTAAACCATACTTCATTCCGTATCACAGGCGACGTTCTTACGATTAAAACAGATTCTGTATCACTGGATAATGTCAATAACCACCATAGCGATTTTAACGGATCGATGTGGGAAAAAGTAACCTACAGAGGCAAGCAAGCCGATCAGGTAATCGCGATGATCGCTGCAAATTGCGATAAAAAGCTCAAGGCTGTCTTTGAAGGATCGGCAAGGAAAACTTATATTATGTGGCTGGAAGACTATGACAAAAAAGCGATTAAGAATGTTTACGAGCTTTCAAAAGCCTTCAGGATAAAAAGTGATGCTGAAAAGATGATCCCGGTTCTTGAAAAAAAGATTAAGACATAGCAGATTTCATAGTTCCTGTAAATTATCCTTTATAATCGTAAAACTTCAGAAATTATCCCAGCTCGATTGCCTATTAATGAAATTGTTACAATTCTCTGTAATGCATATTCTGAATCAGATCAGTTTACCAATATACTTTTCGTATGACACATCAAAACTATTCATTCGACACACGTTCAATTCATATCGGTGAGGAACCTGAGTACCTTGAAGGGAGCAATAATGAGGTGGTAGCTCCTATTGTTCTGTCTTCAACTTTTGCCCGTAAACAGGTCACAAATCACGGAAGATTCGAATATTCACGAACGAGCAACCCTACAAGGCTGGCTCTCGAAAAACGTTATGCTTCGCTGGAACAAACAAGGTATGGCCTGGGTCTTGCTTCCGGAGTCGCAGCTGAAACCCTCCTGTTGTTCACGTTGATCAAACCCGGAGATCATATTATTGGGTTTGACGATTTATACGGTGGAACGAAAAGACTGTTCAATCTATGGAAGGAGCAGTATGATTTGCAGGTAAGTCTTGTGGATGCCACGCAGGCTGACCTGATCGAGAAAGCAATCAATTCTCGGACAAAATTAGTCTGGCTCGAATCGCCAACCAATCCGCTGCTCAAAGTTTGCGATATCGCTGCCATTTCTGAAATTGCACACCGCCACAACCTTCTTGTAATTGTCGATAACACCTTTCTTTCTCCATACTTCCAGAATCCATCCGTTCTGGGTGCCGACATTG
>CAIPJU010000149.1 GCA_903865465.1 uncultured Bacteroidota bacterium | reverse complement strand
CTAGCTCTTCTTATAAGTACTTCCTATGGTGGATTGACAGAGCTATTACAAGGGAGTGTGTTTACCCAAAGGACCTGCGATTTCTTTGATTTTGTTTTCGACTTTATTGGAAGCATGTCAGGTGTGCTGCTTTTCATTTTTTTGAAAAAGAAAATTATACACCCACGAAGAAACAAATTCTCTTAATATTGCACATCTCTGAGCCCATATCAATAAATAGAAAAGTATTTTGATGCAATTTCACCTGAAATAATTTTCACCACGAAGGATATTCTATAAGGGGGAAACCGGATCAAGCAATAAATCTGGGGGAGGATTTTTAAGCATAAATATTTGACAATCTAAAGAGAAAGAATGATACGTTTCTTACGCCTCTAAAGGATGCTCTGAAAGCTTTTATTTTAGCATTAAAAGATTCCGCAGAAGCATTAGTGCTTCTGTTATCAAAGTAATTTAAAATAGTTGGATAGTGCTCTTCTATTGATTTTGCTATGGTCTTGAATGATTTAAATCCAGCCTTTTCAACTTTATCGTACCATCTTGCTAGTCTTGTATAGGCGACACCTTTGTCTTTTGTTGTATGATAAATCCAGCCTAATTCCATTGATAAGTTGTATGCTTCTTCAATGTCAGGATATCTGGCGAATAGCAACTCTGCTCTTTGACGTTGTGTTGGTGTCCATTTAGAATCAGCTTTAAATAATAAATAGCGGCTTCTTGCCAACAATTGTTTTAAGGTATCTCCATTTTCAAGAATTTCTGGAATATACTTTTTCTGTATCTCTTTTGCCAGTTCTATTTCTTTATTCTCTTGCTCTATTGCTTCCCAACGATATCTTATGCGAAGTTCTTGTACTGCATCATAGGCAAGTTTTTGAACATGGAAACGATCTGTAACAAGGTTGGCATTAGGAAAAGTATATTTCGATATTCGTTCCATCGAAGGAGCCATATCCAGAGTTATTTCTTGAACAATTTTCCTTTTTTGTAATGAACTTTTTTCTAATATTCTTCTTACTTTATCACTTTCGGTGCCTTTAATTATGGCTATTAAAGCTCCTTTACGTCCCTTGGCTTCTTTATTCGTAATCACAGTGTATAATTCGCCCTGGGATAAAGATGTTTCATCAATGCTAACCTGTGAACCTATATTATCTGGAAACAATATCCAATCACATGCATGTTCAAGTTGATCCCATTGATGAAAATTACTTAAGTGATCGCGATATTGTTCTTCTAATAGTTTGCCGTTTACCTTGAAATAATCTCCCAAACTATTAGCGCTGACAGGCTTGTTATCGAGAAATTGCTTTTAAAAAAGACGCAAATTCTTGCGTCATTCGAGTACCTTTGGCTACCATATCCCAATCCCTACAAACTATATTTCCTGTCGTTTCATTTAGCCATCTTCTTCGCTTAATATAAAGATAGGATGCTTTGCCTCTAATTGGGAAATCCTGAACAGTTATTTCATCATAAAATCCTTTTGAAGTCAATTTATCGGATGCAAACTCGTTCGGTGGCACATTCTTTTCACTCAAATAAATATTAAATCTTGCTTCTCCTTTAGTAAATTGGGTAACTTCAAAATAATTTAAAATACCTTCTGGTAATAGGATGTCAAGAAAAGATGTGTTGTCCATAACCTTTAATAAAAATTGTGGCTAATTTACTACATAAAATATTCCCCACAACTTTTACTCTTGATCCGTAATTTACAGCTAAATTGTTGTAATAATATATTGGAATATTATGAACAACAATGGCATTGTTAACGTCAACAATTGACTTGTCAACGTCAACAATTGATTTGTCAACGTCAACAAATGAGTTGTTGATGACAACAATGGCATTGTTAACGTCAGCAAGAGGCTTGTCAACGTCAACAAATGAGTTG
>CAIPJU010000148.1 GCA_903865465.1 uncultured Bacteroidota bacterium | reverse complement strand
GACAGGTTATTCATGGACCATATCTGCCAGCGGGACGATCACTTCAGGCGGTTCGGGCAATGCCATCACAGTAGTCTGGAATACAACCGGCACCAAGACAGTCACGGTTAACTATATAAAGGGCACCTCTAAAAACTACTTTTTTTGATGCCAGTTTCGTCACAAATATATAGCATGGCTTTTCTAAAAACCTAATCTTACCCCCCCTGTTTTATATATGTCAGAATATCAATGCTATGTAAAATAGCATCTTTCACGTCTGGACATACCTATCCCATGGCAACCACTATTTTTAATTGAGTACAGCGACAAATATTGTAAGTGAGGTTCATCATCCCGATTTTGGCATTTGCCCTGGCAATGCCAATGGTACGTACAATGGAGCCATGCATGCTGTTTTCTACAAAGCCGAACACATGTTCGACCCTTACCCGTATACTTGATTTCTCTTTATTGCTGGCTTTTTGCGTTTCAGTCAGGGGTTTGTTTCTGTATCCTTTTTCATTTACTTTGCTTATCACCTCTTTCTTTTTGTATATTTTCTCCTGATCTTCACCGGTATAAGCACTGTCAGCATAAAGTGGCTGATTCTTGTCATTCTCCGTTAGCAATTGTTCTATGGCTTGCGAATCATGTACCGAGGCATCGGTAACAATGTATTCTTCAATGAGTTTTGTCTTGGTGTCGGCTTTTATATGATTTTTATAGCCATAAAAAACAGTGTTGTTCTTTTTTGTCCATCGGGCATCCACATCCTTTTGAGACAGCTTATGAGGCTTCACTCTCCATTCCTGAGGAGCAGTCCCGGTTTCTTTAATGTGCTTGTTCTCTTCACGGGTATTGCGCTGGCGCGGGGCTTCCACAAAACTGGCATCAACCATTTTGCCTTCGTTTGCAAACACGCCTGCCGTATCAAGGGTTTCATTGAATCGCTTGAATAAGCCCAGGATAACATCCTTTTCAATAAGGTGCTCACGGAATAGCCAAAAAGTACGACTATCAGGAACTTTATCGCTTTTCTTCAAGCCGAGAAAACGTTTGAAACTTGCCCGGTCAACAATCTGAAATTCCAGTTGGTCATCTGAAAGATTATACAAGCTTTGTATGAGGAGGGCTTTGAACAATATCAACTTACTGAATGGAGGTCTGCCCCCTTTCAATAAATCTTTTGTTTCATTTTTAAATGCCTGATTTAATGGAGCTTCAAATATATTCCAGTCAATGTACTCATTCAGTTTTAACAAAGGATCCCCGAGTTTACTGAGTGTTTCCAGTAAAAAATGATCGTCAAAAAGTCCGAGAGTGTTAATGTTTTTCATGGCTTGCTTTTTTCTACAGCAAATATAGAAAATCCAAGGACATAAACGCAGTTATGTTATTAACAATCAGATGTATATATTAACAATTGGTTTTTAGAGGTGCCCTTTAGATGAAAAAAAAGGAATGATCTGGAGACAAACTTTTAATTTTTCAAAGTTAAATAAAATCAAAGATACAACATATGGTTCTCCTAACAAAGTTTTAAAAAATAT
>CAIPJU010000147.1 GCA_903865465.1 uncultured Bacteroidota bacterium | reverse complement strand
TTTGAACGACAGGTAAATAAGCATAAAGAAAACTTAAAACAGTTCATTGGAGTTGAACCCACTTCATTCCGTAATACCGAGCTCATCTATTCTGATAATATCGGATCGTGGGTTGCCGACATGGGATTCAAGTCGATGCTTACTGAAGGAGCAAAGCATGTACTTGGATGGAAAAGCCCTAACTTTTTGTATTGCAACTCTATAAATCCGAGATTGAAGGTCCAGCTAAGGAATTTTGTTCTCAGCGATGATATAGCTTTCCGTTTTTCTAACAAAAGCTGGAATGAATGGCCATTAACAGCAGATAAATATACCTCCTGGATCAATAAACTTGCAAACGATAGTGAGTTGTTGAATGTTTTTCTCGATTATGAGACTTTCGGCGAGCACAACTGGAAGGAATCCGGCATCTTTGATTTCCTTAATCACATGCCTTCCGCAGTCATTAAAAAGACAGCATTCAAATTTATGACTCCGTCGGAAATAGCTGATACACTTCAGCCCGTTTCGGCAATAAGTGTTCCTTCTGCCATCTCATGGGCCGATGAAGAACGCGATATCACAGCATGGCTAGGTAATGATCTTCAGAATGCAGCTATCGACAAACTCTACAGCCTGGCCGAAAAGGTAAATAAGTGCGACGACGCCAAGCTTAAAAAAGACTGGGATTACCTCCAGGCAAGCGACCATTTTTACTACATGGCTACTAAATTCTTTTCAGATGGTGAGGTGCATGCATATTTCAATCCTTACAACTCCCCGTATGATGCTTTCATGAATTATATGAATGTACTCAGTGATTTTGAATTAAGGCTTAAGAAATATTTCCCCGACAGTGCCGAACAGGATCAGATATTTAAACTTGGTTCGCTGCTGATTGAAAAAGATATGCAGATTGAAAAACAGGCTTTCGAAATAGAGAAACTCTCAAAGAAAGTTGCCAGGATAAAACCTGCAAAAGAGACAGCAACAAAACCTGCAGGGGCAAAGAAGACAGAAAAACCAAAAGTAACAACTAAAACTAAAAAGAGCAGCAACTTAAAATAAGGCTGAGCAGTACAATTTAATTACCACAAATGAAGGCAGAATTTTTATTTGAGACAAGCTGGGAAGTATGTAATAAAGTAGGTGGAATTCACACCGTAGTTTCCACAAAAGCCCTTAGTCTTGTCAATCAACTGGGAGACAATTATATTCTTATCGGACCGGATGTTTGGAGGGAGGTAGAGAAAAACCCTGAGTTTATTCCTGATGAATCATTATTTAGTGAATGGAAGAACAGGGCAGCATCAGAAGGGCTGAGAGTTAAGACAGGAAGATGGAATATAGCCGGAAAACCTCTGGTTATGCTTTTGGACTTTACCCCCTACTTTGGTCAGCAAAATGAGATATTTGCAGGCTTCTGGGAGACATATAAGCTCGATAGCATTTCGGGTCAGTGGGATTATATGGAACCAGCTCTTTTCGGTTATGCTGCAGGGAGGCTGATTGAAAGTTTCACTTCGTTCTATCACGAACATGGTAACATAATGGCCCAGTTCCACGAATGGATGACCGGAACAGGTGTATTATATCTGAAAAAATTTGCACCATGGGTCGCTACTTCATTTACCACCCATGCCACAGTTCTGGGTCGTTGCATTGCTGGTAATAATCGTCCGCTTTATGGCAATATGGAAGATTATAATCCTATGCAGATTGCCCGCGAATTTAATGTCATTGCCAAACAGTCGCTCGAAAAGATATCAGCTGCTGAAGCTGACGTCTTTACAACCGTCAGTGAGATTACATCGAGGGAGTGTAGCCATTTTCTGGGTAAGGATGTTGATATAGTTACCCCAAATGGTTTTGAGGATTCTTTTGTTCCTGACAGCAAGGAGTTTGATGAATGCCGTTCGAATGCAAGGGATAAACTGAAAGAGGTTGCCGAAGCGGTTCTGGGATATTCACTTCAGGAGGATTGCCTTTATATAGTCAACAGCGGGAGATATGAATTCCGCAATAAGGGAGTTGATGTATTCCTCGATTCACTCGCTGAACTTAATAAAAATGAAAATCTCACAAAGGAATGCGTGGCTTTCCTTCTGATCCCCGCATATCATAAAGGTCCAAGGCAGGATATTGTCGATATTCTTTACAACGATGGTCCGCAGAACGGGAGTGAAAACAACCTCACACATAACCTTCACTACCCGGGCAGTGACCCTATTTTGCAGAAAATTCATGCCAATAACCTTTACAATGGAGTTAAATCTAAAGTTAAGGTGATTTTTGTCCCGTCCTATCTTAACGGGAATGATGGCATCTTTAATATTCCCTACTTTGACCTTCTTATTGGATTTGATCTTTCAGTTTTCCCGTCATATTATGAACCGTGGGGTTACACTCCGCTTGAGAGCCTTATGTTTTCTATTCCCACAGTAACAACCAATCTTTCGGGATTCGGATTATGGGTGAAAAATTATTTCAGGGAGCCGGGCAATGGCATTTCAGTGATCGAGAGGACTGATTTTAATGAAAAAGAGGTAGTGGATGGAATTACTGATTTCATGAAAAGGTTTGTTACCCTGAGCGATAAGCAGATTGCTGAAGCAAGGGAGAAAGCACATGAAGTGTCAAGGATTGCCTTATGGAAGAATCTGGTTGAACATTATTATAATGCTTACGATCACGCATTTACAGAAAGTTACGACAGGCGCTTTGAACCCAGGGAATTTATGAGGTTAGTTGAATCTCAGACTACCGAGATCAGAAAGCCTCATCAGATGCCAGTTTGGAAGGATATTTATGTCCAGAGTGCAGTGCCTCACCGTCTGAATGCACTGAAAGAACTGGCAAATAATCTCTGGTGGTCATGGAATACTGAAGCTGAGTCTCTATTCCGCAGAATGGATCCTTCACTCTGGGAAGATGTTCGACATAATCCAAAATTGCTTCTGGAGAAAATTGATTACAAGCGCATGCTTGTCCTTGAAGATGATGATGAATTCATTAGAGAAATGGATTCGGTTTATACTGAATTCAAAGAGTATCTCGATCGTCCCGTTAACGCTGAAAACCCTTCTGTTGCTTATTTCAGTATGGAATTTGGTATTCATCCCTGTCTTAAAATATATTCAGGAGGACTTGGTATCCTTGCAGGCGATTACCTGAAGGAAGCAAGCGATTCAAGCATGAACATAACAGGTGTTGGACTTCTCTACAGGTTTGGATATTTCAAGCAGAAGCTTGGGCCAAGAGGAGAGCAGCTCTCTGTGTATGAGGCTGAGGATTTCTCAAGGCTGCCTATTACCGCAATTAAGGATCAGGATGGCAATCACCTTACAGTTAGCCTTGCCTGGCCTGGAAGGACTCTTAAAATCAGAGTCTGGGAGGCATGGATAGGAAAAGTACGGCTGGTACTTCTTGATACTGATAATGAGGATAATTCGCATGAAGACAGGACCGTCACCCATTATCTTTATGGAGGTGACAATGAAAACAGGCTTAGGCAGGAACTGGTGCTTGGCATAGGCGGAATAAGGGCCCTGGAAGCAATGGGAATAAAGACAGATATTTATCACAGCAATGAAGGTCATTCTGCTTTTATCAGCCTCGAACGTCTCAGGATACTTATCAGTGAGCACCACCTTACATTCGATCAGGCTCTCGAAGCTGTCAGATCAACCACACTGTTTACCACACATACACCGGTGCCTGCCGGACACGATGCATTTGAAGAAGACCTTCTGAGAAAATATATATCACATTACCACAGTCGCATTAATATCACATGGGATGAGTTAATGGCACTTGGCCGATGCGAAAGTGATTATGACAAGAAGTTCAATATGAGCTATCTGGCTACCCGAATGTCACAGGAGGTAAACGGAGTAAGCAAGCTCCATGGTGAAGTGAGTCAGGAGATGTTCAATAAACTCTGGCCTGGTTACCTGAAAGAAGAGCTTTTTATAGGTTATGTAACAAACGGCGTTCACTATCCAACCTGGACCGCGCCGGAGTGGAAAGATCTCTACAAGGAAATTACCGGGAGTGCCCATTTTGATCAGACCGACAGGAACCTCTGGGAAAAACTCTATAGTGTCGGCGATAAGAGACTCTATGAGATTAAAAAAACACTTAAGAAAAATCTTTTCTCAAACATTAGGAAACGGCTTCAGACCGACATGATGGAAAAACATGTCAGTCCCCGCTCGCTTATTAACATAAGCAATCACCTCGACGAAAAAGCCCTTACAATAGGTTTTGCCCGAAGGTTTGCAACCTATAAGAGAGCAGGACTGTTGTTCAGGGATCTTGACAGGCTCGATAAGATCGTAAATAATCCTGAAAAGCCGGTGCAGTTCATCTATGCCGGCAAAGCCCATCCAAATGACGGGGGAGGACAGGATCTGATAAAACGGATTTTTGAGATTTCACAGATGCCAAGGTTTACAGGGAAGGTCGTATTTCTCGAGAACTATGACATTGAACTTGCAAAATATCTCGTCAGGGGAGTTGATATCTGGCTGAATACACCTATGAGGCCTATGGAAGCATCCGGTACCAGTGGTGAAAAGGCAGTAATGAACGGGACAATACATTTCAGTGTCCTCGACGGTTGGTGGGTTGAAGGCTATCGTGCATATGCAGGATGGGCGCTTCCGAAGAAAAGGACATTTGAAAATCAGGACCTTCAGGATGATGTCGACGCCGAAACTATTTACAATATGCTTGAATATGAGATAGTGCCGGCATATTATTCCTTCGATGATCAGGGAGTCCCGGTTGAGTGGGTTAGCCATGTTAAAAATACCATGGTTAAAATTGCCCCTGAGTTTACAATGAAGCGTCAACTCGATGACTATTATGACAAATTCTATTCCAAACTTGCCGTAAGAAGCAGATACCTGATAGATAATAATTTCGAGAAGGCCAAAGAGCTTGCAGCATGGAAGAAAACCATGAGGGAAGAATGGGATAACATTGAAGTTCTTAACTACAGTTTTGAACGCGATGGGGAGAACATATATCGTTCAGGTCATGATTATGTTGCAGAGATTGCTCTTGATGTTAAGAAGATTCCAAAAGACAATGTCGGGGTTGAATTTATAATAACACATCTTGCCAAGGACGGCACGCATGAGTTTGTCGACAGTGAAGAATTCAAACTTGTCAGTTGCAAGAACGGGAAGTGCCTTTACAGGGCAAATCTCATTCCTGAAAAGGCAGGTTCATTTTCATATGGCATAAGAATCTATCCCAAGCACAAGGATTTACCTCACAAGCAGGACTTTTACCTCCTGCGCTGGATTGACTAAATATCGTTTGCCCTCATAACAGGCTCGTTCTTAAAGACGAGACCTGTTCGTGCAGGGAGATACAGGTACAAATAGAGAGGAGCACTTAATGTATTCCTGTCGGCTTTATGGAGCGACAGGTAGAGCGAATCTCTTTTTATCCTGTTGAATCCGCCAAATGCCTCATCATCAGTATCAAGGACTACCCTGAAGCGGCCCTTTACAGGAATTCCGTAGTCGGTGAAAGAGGTTACAGGATTAAAATTAAATACAAACAGAAAATCGCCACGTGTGTAAGCCAGAACTTTATCGTGGTTGTTATCGTAAATTCTGTCAACATTGGGATTGTCGAGTATTCTGAAGTTGCGGTGAAGATTTATCATCATCCGGTCAAATTCCCCCAGGTAGCTGTACTTAAGATCTTTATTATCAGCCAGCTGCCACTGGCGCAGAGCATACTTATAACTCCAGTTATTGCCTTCGCGCGGGAAATCAATCCATTCAGGGTGACCGAACTCATTGCCCATGAAATTAAGATAACCACCCCCCGAGGTTGAAAATGTGATAAGCCGGATCATCTTATGAAGCGCAATCCCACGGTCAACGATTATGCTGTTATGCCACTTTCCCATACCAGTGTACATCTCAGAATCCAGCATTCTGAAAATAAGGGTCTTGTCACCGACAAGAGCCTGATCGTGTGATTCACAATACGAAATAATCTTCTCTTCGGGCCTGTGCTGTGCAAGCTCATAAATTAATTGACCCATATCCCAGTTTTCATCAGGAGTCTCTTTGACCAGCTTAATCCAGAAATCAGGGACTCCCATCGAAAGCCGGTAATCAAATCCACAACCCTTCTGTTCAACAGGTGCTGCAAGTCCTGGCATACCGCTCATCTCCTCGGCAATTGTGATGGCATGGGGAGAGAAAGTGTGAATTAGTTTGTTGGCAAGCCACAGGTAAACAATAGCATCCAAATCCTGATTGCCATTGTAATATTGTTCGTATGAGGTGAAATTTGTTCCCAGTCCATGGTCAAAATAGATCATGCTTGTAATACCGTCGAATCTGAATCCGTCAAATTTATACTCTTCAAGCCAGTATCTGCAATTCGAGAGAAGGAAGTGAATGACTTTATCTTTTCCGTAATCGAAGCATAATGAATCCCAGGCAACATGATATCTCCTTTCATTGGCATGAAAATATTGTTCCGGTGAGCCGTCAAACAATCCCAGCCCTTCATTTATGTTCTTTACGGAATGAGAATGTACCAGGTCCATGATAACTCTGATTCCCGATTGATGGGCGGTGTCGATAAGCTCTTTAAGATCTTCCGGTGTGCCGAACCTCGAAGAAGCTGCAAAGAAGTTCGAGACGTGATAACCAAAGGAACCATAAAAAGGATGTTCCTGAATAGCCATCAGCTGTATTGTATTGTATCCGGCTTTTATTATCCTTGGAAGTACGCTTTCCGTAAATTCACGATAAGTACCTGTTTTCTCCTCCGCGGTCGACATGCCAATGTGGGCCTCATAAATTACAGGAAGCGTATTTACTGGTTCAAAATTCTCAACATTCCAGCGATAACCTGTAGGAGGCTGCCAGACCTGAGCGCTGAAAATCTTAGTCTGTTCATCCTGGATTACCCGGTTTACATATGAAGGGATTCTTTCCCCTTTGCCTCCCTTCCAGCGAACTGAGAGTTTATAGAGATCTTCATGTTTCAATGCATCAAAGGATAGCTTCAATTCCCAATCACCCGCTCCGTTAATCCTCTTCATTTTATAGTCATCTCTTTCCTTCCAGTCGGTGAAGGGACCCGTCAGAAAGATGGCTGTAGCGTTTGGAGCCCATTCCCTGAAAATCCAGTTATCACCATCGCGATGCAGACCGTAATAGAAATGGCCCATTGCAAAATCGCTGATCGTCGAATTGACTGTTAACTGCTTCTCTTTTTCAAGACATCTTGCTATCCTGGAATCAATTGCATTGATAAAGGGGTTAAGCCATGGATCAGATTTGTAAAAGCTTTCAGCATTCATTCCGGTTTTTTTAAAGATTAGGTTAAAAATACGAAAACAAAACCAATCTTCTTATCGATTTAATCAGGCTTTGTTATTTTTGCAATCATAATTAACTGCCATGATCATCCACTACGGTTATGAAAACCTTAAAATATTAAATCCGGTTGTTACCACCGGAATCTTTGATGGTGTCCACCGTGGTCACGTAGCACTTCTTCAGTGTCTCAAAAAAAGAGCGGCTGAACTTGGCGGGGAATCAGTGGTAGTAACCTTCCATCCTCATCCCAGAATTGTTCTTGCACAGGACCACCAGGGACTCTCCTTCCTGTCGACTATGGATGAAAAAACAGTTCTTCTTGAATCTGCCGGGATAGATCACATGATCATTATAGAATTCACAAGGGAATTCAGCTTACTTGGGGCCTGCGATTTCATAAGAAAAATCCTTGTTGGAAAAATTGGGACTAAACACCTGGTAATTGGTTATAATCACCATTTTGGAAAGAGCAGGGAAGGCGACTTTGTCACAATTGAACAGTGTGCCGGATCCTTTGGGCTGGATGTTGAACGTGTTGAGGGTTTTTACACGGCAGGAATGGCTGTAAGCTCTTCAAATATACGTAATATGCTCCTCGAGGGCAGTACAGAGGAGGCCAATAACATTCTCGGCTACAACTATCCGATAAGCGGTGTGGTGACCGAAGGTAGAAAAATCGGACGCACAATCGGTTTCCCAACGGCTAATATTGAACCTTCCGAGCAGTACAAGCTTGTTCCTGCAAGAGGGGTATATGCTGTCGAAGTAAAGGTCGGTGATTCTGTTTATCCCGGCATGCTCAGTATAGGTTCAAACCCTACTGTTAATAGCGATCCGCTAAAAAGATTTATTGAGGTTAATATCTTCAATTTCAATGACGATATTTACGGAAATATTATCACTGTTATTTTTCGAAAAAGGCTCAGAAGTGAAATGAAGTTCAGCGACATCAGCCAGCTGGCCAGTCAGATAGAAATCGACAGGCAGGAGGTTCTTAAATTTTTCTCCTGAGCTTATTAAGCGGAATAATGTTATCTTTGCAGCCGTAAAATGAGTGATTAAAAACTATCATAGATTATACCAGATGGATTACAAAGTTAAAGATATCAGCCTGGCCGATTTTGGCAGGAAAGAGATTGAGATTGCTGAGAAAGAGATGCCGGGTTTACTGGCCATAAGAAGAAAATACTCTTCTTCAAAACCTTTAAATGGAGCCAGAATCACAGGTTCACTTCATATGACCATCCAAACAGCAGTGCTCATCGAAACTCTTGCAGAACTTGGCGCTGACGTCAGGTGGGCAAGCTGCAATATCTTTTCAACCCAGGATCATGCTGCAGCCGCAATTGCTGCTGCCGGGATACCCGTATTTGCATGGAAAGGCGAAACTCTTGAAGAATACTGGTGGTGTACTGCAAAAGCGCTCTCATTTCCCGGAGGGAAAGGTCCGACCCTTCTCGTTGACGATGGCGGAGATGCATCTTTGATGGTTCACCTGGGATACAAGGCAGAAAAAACACCTGAAGTTCTTGATAAAACACCTTCAAACAGGGAAGAGGGAATAATTCTTTCCACGCTTAAGGAGATACTGGCAGCCGAACCTGAAAGATGGCACAATACTGTAAGCGAATTGAAGGGAATCTCTGAAGAGACAACCACAGGTGTTCACCGTCTGTACCAGATGATGGAGAACGGAGAATTGCTCGTACCTGCCATTAATGTAAACGATTCAGTGACCAAATCGAAATTCGATAACCTCTACGGATGCCGTGAGTCGCTTGCCGATGGAATAAAGAGGGCCACCGATGTAATGATTGCCGGAAAAGTAGTTGTTGTATGCGGCTATGGGGATGTTGGAAAAGGTTGTGCTAAATCGATGAGATCGTACGGAGCAAGGGTTATTGTTACCGAAATTGATCCGATATGTGCACTTCAGGCATCAATGGAAGGCTTCGAAGTTAAAACTGTTGAGGATACCCTTGATGAGGGTAATATTTATGTAACTGCCACCGGTAACAAGGATATCATTACTGTCGGCCATCTGAAGAAAATGAAGGACCAGGCTATAGTCTGCAATATCGGCCATTTTGATAATGAGATACAAGTGGATGACCTCAATGCTTCGCAGAGTGTTACCCGGATAAATATTAAGCCTCAGGTTGATAAATATGTTTTCGCCGATGGGCATGCTATTTTTCTTCTTGCAGAAGGAAGACTCGTGAATCTTGGATGTGCAACCGGGCACCCTTCATTTGTTATGAGCAACTCATTCAGCAATCAGACTCTTGCACAGATCGAGCTCTGGACTAAAAAATATGATATTGGCGTTTACAGGCTTCCCAAAGAGCTTGATGAGGAGGTTGCAAGGCTGCATCTTGATCAGCTTGGTGTAAAACTTACGATACTCACTGACGAACAGGCCGGTTATATTGGTGTTTCGAAGGCAGGACCTTATAAGCCTGATCATTACAGATACTAATACTTATCAGAACTTCTTTGATTGCTGATTTCGGAAATAGAACTTCCTGCTTTTGCAGGTTGAAAATCAGTAATTTGATATGTAAACATATCTTCCGCTTAACAAATTAGCCCTATAGTTTTTCAAGGGATACCTGCCCACCCCTGAGGCAGGTGTTCCATTTGCTGAGAGGGCATATTTTGTACCGCATTTCGGACATACAGCAAATAATGAAGAAGAAGGATCTATAGTTACAGCTACGCTCGATCCGTTGGTGATGTATTCATAAGGGCAGGTACGGTCATATGCTAAAAACTCATCTACCCCGGCAAAAATAATTATTCCATTTCCATTGTAAGAATTAAAAAAGGAACCTGATTTTGGAGAGTTGCTGCTTATTATTTTTGCACCGCCAAAAGCGTTAAGAGATGCATAATATGGATTCTCAAGATCAATGGTAAAATCAACATAAACAGTTGGAATTACATCATTTTTCTTATAACATGAAACTGATATAATTACAAAAACCAAACAAATTAAAAAAATAGTTATTTTTGACTGCTGTTTCACCTAAAGAAATATTTTTGTCAAAATTAGTATTAAAGGCGGAATTCAAACGTTTTAAAAAAGTAAATATTGCTGTGAAGAAAGTCGAAATGTTAAGCATGCTGAGAAAGTTCTTTGTGTTTGCGTTAGTTCTCACATTTATGAATAGCGTTGTCAGCAGTCAGATTCCGGGTAATAACTTGCCTGAAAAGTCAGAAAAGGGAATATTTTCAAAGCTACGAAACAAAAGAAAAGGATCGCCCGGAAGTCCGGGTTCAACTGAAAAAGCAGTAAAGAAGCAGGCGAACAACAAAAAAAAGCTGAAGAAGGAGTATCAAAAGACAGTCAAACAGACACAAAAGCGGGCCCTTGATATTCAGACACCGGAAGTAAGAGCCAGAATGAAGCAGCACAGAAAGGATTCTAATGGTAGTAGCAAGAGCAAACGGAAACAGATGCATCAGAACTCACGAAAAGCTGATAAAAAATTTAATTAGGCAGAACTCTCCCGGATAAATACTTGTAAAACACCATATCACGGAATTTTTATTTTTGTAATTTATTAAAAATATTCCTATATTTGTTTTTGAAGAGTTCCGGCATACCCGGAATTCTTCTTGTTTTTTAAATACAAGAAAGAAAATGTCAGATATTATTTATGTGACTCTCGAAGGTCTTCAGAAGCTGAAAGATGAACTGGATCAATTGAGGAATATTGAAAGACCTTCAATTTCGAGGCAGATTGCCGAAGCAAGGGATAAAGGCGACCTTTCTGAAAATGCAGAATATTCTGCTGCAAAGGAAGCGCAGGGAATGCTTGAAATGAAAATCTCAAAGCTAGAAGATATTGTTGCCAAATCGAGAGTGCTGGATGGATCAAAAATAGATACTTCATCAGTCAGGATACTGAATAAAGTTAAGATCATGAACAGGTCTAATAATTCTGTTATGGAATACCAGCTGGTTCCTGAAAGTGAAGCTAATTTCAAAATTGGTAAGATAGCTGTAAGCTCACCCATTGCCCAGGGTCTTATTGGCAAAAAAGTGGGCGACTTAGTAAATATAAAAGTTCCCTCAGGGGTAATCCCATTCGAAATAATTGCCATTTCTTTGTGATTATTAACGATATACCATCATGGCTACAATTTTTTCAAGGATAATTAAGGGCGAGATTCCAGGTTATAAGATAGCCGAGGATGATAATTTCTATGCTTTTCTCGACATAAGTCCGCTAAGAATCGGACATACCCTGGTTGTACCAAAAACAGAGATTGATTATCTTTTTGATATCGACGATGATAAACTGGGAGAGATGATGATCTTTTCCAAAAAAGTAGCCTGTGCAATCCGGAAGGCATATCAGTGTAACCGTATTGGCATTGCTGTCCTGGGGCTGGAAGTACCCCACGCTCATATTCACCTTGTTCCTATGGATTCAATGGAAGATATCAATTTCAGGAACCCAAAGCTGAAACTGTCAGCCGAGGAATTTGCTGAAATAGCAGGAAAAATAAGCAGGGAAGTAAAGCTTTGAAGATTGCCTGAAGAGCAATGATCTAATTCCCTGAATTATTGCTTCTTCGTTCCATAAGAACGGTATCCCGCCATATGCTGTTCATCTTTCCGATTCTCTCCCGTATTCCCACAATCCTGAAACCAAGCTTCTCATGTAAGCTGATGCTCGGACGGTTCTCCGGAAAGATACTGGCCTGTAAAGTCCAGAAACCCTCATTCTCACTCATTGATACCAGGTTATCCAGAAGCATTGTCCCTATTTTCAACCCTTTGTACTGATCTGAAACGTATACGCTCACTTCTGCTACTCCCGAGTATACCTGACGTATGGATACTGGTGAAAGAGCTGCCCAGCCAGCTATTTCTCCGTTCAGGCAGGCAACAATCCTGCAGCTCTTCGAATGCGATCTGTCCCAATGATCCCATGATGGGAGATCACTTTCGAAAGTAGCATTGCCGGTTTCTATCCCCTGAAGATATATTGAGGCAACCAGAGCCCAGTCCTCATTCCTGAGAGATCTGATTTCTATTTCCATGTATTAACAAAAGTTGATTATTGGCGACGTGTCCACCCGAATAATGCTAAAGTTTAAAGAGGATTTGAATCCGGATAAGAATATGTTATTTCTTAGCCCTGGTTCTGTTCTCCTCAACCCTGAACAGGACAATTTTTGTAATCAGCTCCAGTGGCATAGGTTTATCTATTGGAAACTGAACAGCTCCTTTCGAACTTTTATAAATTGCCAGTTCCTTATTAAATTTTTCTATTCCCGTTGGAGTCGGGTAAAAGCCAATATGGTGCGTGAAGGCTGCAAAATGAACCAGGTTTCCATTCATGTAATATGTTGGCATCCTGTATGAAATTTTCTCAGACGCATCCGGGGCTGCCTTTTTTATTGTCTCTTTAACCTGTCGGAGGATTAGCTGGATGTCTGAAGGAAAACCTTCGATATAACTATCAATGTCTGAGTAATTGTTATTTTCCATATGGTGTATAATTAAATTTGAAAAATCAGCAATTCTGTCTCTATGTCCTTTGTTTATTTCCGGAGATTCTGATAATCAGATAGCTTGCAACAAATGCCTCCAACAGGCTTAGCGGGATAGCAAACCAGAGCAATCCGGCAGGCAATACCCCTAGATTTCCTATTACGACCCACATCAGAACAAAACCTGCGAACCAGGAGATTATGGTGGTCTCGATAAGTGTGAATTTACGTGAAATTATGAGAATGATCACAGCAAAAATGAGCGACCATAAACCCCAGATGGCCCCATTCAGAGAGCCGTTGGGAAAAACCAGGCCCAATCCTTCATATTTGGACGTCCAGTAGGATTTCACAATGTATTCATTTCTGACAAATTCAGATATACTGATCCATATAGTTGCCAGTAATACAGGTAAGATGGTTGATTTCAGAAACTTCATAATTTGGATTCTTCAGTTCGTTAATTTAGTGGTTAATTTCTTTGGCCGGTAGACTTCTATTCTGAAAATCAGATCAAGAAATATCAAATGAGTATAATGTGCGGATAAATTATTATTGTTGAAAACAAGAAATGAGGGGTAATAGTTTAATCCAACGTTAAATATACTTGATATTCTGTATTTTGTTGAGAAAGATAAACCAAAATTATTTTGATGTTTCTCATATTTTAAAGTATCAGAATATACCGGGGAGTGCACCTCTGTTTCGCCTTGGTAATGAGATGTTTCAGTATATTGAAGCCCAATAGCATAATGCCATCTTTTATAATCGCTGCCGGCCATTATATCACCAAAAGTTGCATAATTTTTCTCGTAATAGCCCTCATAATCCAGAGGTGCGGGGAAGGGGATCATAAAATCAGTCAACGTACCTATGTCAGCCCCAAGGAAGTATTTCTCGGTCAAATAGAGTTCTGCACCTCCTGATATTCCCAGGAAACCAAAGGCATTGCCATAACCATGGCCTTTATTGAGAAACAGATGGTTAGCTTCAGGAATAGAGATCTTTAAGTTAACAAGATGTCGTTGGGGAGGCAGCCAGGTTTTGTAGGATTTCTTTATGTAACCTGTCTTTTCCTGAAAGTTAATATTTACTAACGGCGGATAAGTAAATCTTTTTGGGTTTGACAGATCGATACCATATCCGATAATACCGGCACCTGAAAACATATTACCCAGCCAGAAGGCAGCAGAAAGCCTGCTGTTAACCTGTATCAGCTTATGAACCGAGTCCCTTTTCGCCAAAATCAGCAGGTCATTTCTCGACCGTTCAACCTTTATAACAGTCGGAGTTTCAAGCCATACGGAAGTGTCAT
This sequence comes from uncultured Bacteroidota bacterium, assembly GCA_903865465.1. Classification (GTDB taxonomy): domain Bacteria; phylum Bacteroidota; class Bacteroidia; order Bacteroidales; family VadinHA17; genus LD21. Next base: position 1,020 of record CAIPJU010000147.1, on the reverse strand, counting down.
TATTAACAGAGATCTTTACCGGTGGTGAATCGGACTGAACATTTACGTTTACTGTTTTTTGATTGAGTATTGTAGCACACGAACCAAGTATAAGAGCCGTCACAATAGCTAAACTAATCCTTAATTTCATTTACAATTTTTATTGAATGGCTCCTTTAAAATTTACTGGTCCAGGCAGATGTCTGACCTCACGTTCCCGCACTTAGGGCTCCGGTCACGAGCAGAAGAATAATTATTCCTGTCCAGCTGAGGAATTTGCCGAAACCCGTTTCTTTCTTTATAAAAAACATATTAGCAGGATTATAGGTCATTAAGGCTGGTTTATTATATGTCTGCAGAACATCAGAGACCCAAAATGAATAATCATAAAAGAGAGGCTTAGTGAGATCCTCATTAGTACTTAGGGCGAGGATACTTCGGATATAAACCAGACTGGATTGTTCAGAATAAGAGTGTATTAACCCAAGGTTATTGGAGCCGGTATATGTAGCTGTGGAATCGTGATGTGTAAAGGGTAGTTGTTTATCGCTTAGCGGATCGCTTGTAAAAGTCGAGTGCGATAATGGAGCAATAAAACCTGATTGCTCATACTGACCAAAGGAGTTATTTATTTGATAATCATTAATATATACAGGAGATCTCCCAAAATCGGTATATAATGGAACTGAAAGTTTATTGTAAACTGTTATGGTAAGAGGGAAATTTTCGCCTGAAAAGGAATATTTTATAAGCACGGTGTCATTTTCATTGAAGAATTCCTTTGTTTCGTTCTGATTAAGGTGGCTGCTTAAAGAGATATACTGATATCGGGTGCATGAGGAGAAAATGAAGATGTAAATCAGTAAGAGAAGAGTGTAGCTTTTGTTCATTGCATTAGGTTGATTAATAATTTGTAATTCAATGTCGTTTAGTTAAGAAAACCATTCAAAAGTACTGATTTATTGATATTTTGATGAAAATAGTTCTTTGAAATGTTTGTAGTTATTGGGTTATTTTCTATTTTGTGGGATATAAGGGGGT
>CAIPJU010000146.1 GCA_903865465.1 uncultured Bacteroidota bacterium | reverse complement strand
GGGCGCTGTAAAGCATCAAGCCGGCAATTTGCTCGATACTCATTTGTGTGGCAAGATCTTTAGCCCGTACATCTGCACTTTGACGCCAGTCCTCATAGGCATCAAGTTTTCCGTTTTTATTCAGGTCCTTGAATGCGAATCCATTGATTGTTAATAGTTTGATTCCGGAGGTTGTGCTGTAGCCAAGAGTCTGACCACCTTCATTTTTCACCACCCGGATATTACCGGTACCAGTTTCACTCCATTTTTTGCATCCTGTAAAACCAAGGAAAACAAGCAGTAACAAAACCGACAGTAGAAGAGTTTTAGTTTTTTTCATTCTTAATTATTATTTGAGTCTTTCTTTCAGTTTTTTTCCGGCTTCTTCATAACCCGGTTTGTTAAGAAGTGCAAACATGTTTTTCTTGTAAGCTTCTACTCCCGGCTGATCGAAAGGATTAACATCGAGAATATAACCGCTTATTGCACATGCAATTTCAAAGAAATAGATCATCTGTCCCAGATGATATTCGCCAAGCGATGGAACATGAAGGGTAATAATAGGAACATTGCCGTCATTATGAGCAATGGTTGTCCCGATCTCAGCATTGTGATTAACCTCCGACAATCTTTTGCCTGCAAGGTAATTCAGCTGGTCTGAATCATCTTTTTCAGAAGGGATTGTTACTTTAGCTTCAGTGGATTTTACTGAAATAAAAGTCTCAAAAAGTATTCTCTGACCCTCCTGAATGTATTGGCCAAGCGAATGAAGATCGGTAGTCATATCGACTGCAGCAGGAAAGATACCTTTTCCATCTTTCCCTTCACTCTCACCGTAAAGCTGCTTCCACCATTCAGAAAAGAAATGAAGTTTTGGGGTGAAGCCAACCATGATCTCAATAGATTTACCGCTTTGCAGAAGAAGATTCCTTGCAGCAGCATAGAGAAGTGCAGGATTTTCAGAGCTCTTTGTATTCCTGCCAGTTATCTCCTCCATAGATTTTGCTCCTTTAACCAGAAGGCTGATATCAAAACCTGCTACTGCAATAGGCAGGAGACCTACGGGAGTGAGAACAGAATACCTTCCTCCTACGTTATCGGGGATAACAAAAGTTTCATAACCGTTTGTTTCTGCCAGGCTCCTGAGTGCGCCTCTTTTTTCATCTGTAATGGCTATTATTCTCTCAGCGGCTTCAGGTTTACCTACTTTTTTCTCGAGATGGCTCTTTAGGATCCTGAAAGCAAGGGCAGGTTCTGTGGTAGTTCCCGATTTTGAAATTACAATTATTGAGTAGTTTTTGTTATCGAGAAGGTTTAAAAGATCGGCAAGATAATCTTCACATATGTTCTGTCCGGCAAATATTATGTCGTGGTGTTTTGTCTTCAGCAATGAAGAAAAAGAATTCGACAGGGCTTCAATGACTGCCCTGGATCCGAGATATGAGCCCCCGATACCGATGACAACTGTTGTATCAGAAACTGATCGGAGGTGTTTTGCTGTCTTTTCGATCCTGCTTATCTGAGGAAGAATGTCATCAGGAAGGGTCAGCCAGCCAAGGAAGTCATTACCCTTGCCGGTGCCTGCATTAAGTGAATCAAGGTGTTTTGCTGATACCCCGGCAAGGCGGATTATCTCATCGGATGAGATAAATCCGGAAATGTTTTTAAGGTCAACGCTTAAATTTTCTTTCATCTGTTTATGATTTATACAATAATCTGTTAAGCTTTTTAGCTGCACAAATCTAATAAAAAAGCCGGCGGATTTGGTCCGCAGGCTTTTAAATAATAGGGATAATATAATGGATAAAGACTATCTCTTGTGTATGCCACCTGCACTTGAAGCATGGGCATCGACGTATTTCGGATCGCCCATATAGTTAATATCGCCTGCACTGGATGCCCTTGCTGTAATTTTATCTGATACATTGATGTCGGCGTCGCCTGCACTCGAAACTGAAATATCTGCCTCCTTAACCTTAAGATCGAAAGCTTTCAGGTCGCCGGCGCTGCTGAGATTGGCATCGAGTCTATCGGCATCACCCTTGAGTGTAATATCGCCTGAACTGCTGATATCAACATTGATCTCCTTTGCAAAAACCTCAAGTTTTATGTTGCCGGCGCTGCTTGCTGATAATTCAAGCTTGTCGGTCTTTATGCCTGTCTCAGCTGAGATATCACCGGCACTTGTAGTTCTTACCGACTTAATTTCTTTCATGGTTACATATACCTTTTCTTTGTCGGCTCTTCTTATATCAGCTTCGGTATAAACATTTAATTCGCCTCCATTTATCTCGGTCTTAATGTATTCCTGAAGGTTCTCATCTGCCTCGACGGTAATGGATTCTGAGTTTCCCTGCCTGATGATAACGTCAATACCAGAACTGGCTTTAATTTCCGTAAAAGGCTTTGCCTCTCTTTCCCTTGTAACAACATGGCCGTTGCCGTAAACTGTCTTTCTGAACTGACCATTTACACATGAGGAGATAATAAGAGCTGTGATAGCAAAGGTCAAAATTCTGATGCTTTTCATACTGTTCTTTGTTAGTTAAGGTTATTAATCTTTTTACAAAGACTGGTAATTAAAAGATTTGATGCATCAAAACTGACAATTTATCAGGATGAACTTGATTCTATTATTAATATTCCTGTTTATTGGCAATAGTTATTTCTTTTAGTCCTGTATTTTTTTCAAACCTAACAAAACATTATCAACAGGTTAAAATTAAAATGGAAAATTCACCTCTGTTATTTTCTTTGCCCAATCCCATAATTTTGCATTAAGTTTTTCATCTAATGCTACTGAATCTATTTTTGCTAATTCAGGCTTGCCTTTTTGCTCATTAGGCCCATCAGGACCCCAATACTGTCCTCCTTTTGCATCAGGTCGTAAACAAGCAGCTAAGGTTGGTTGGGCTCCTTCTTTTGCTGTCATTAGTTCAAGCGAATCAAGCATATTTTTGTCCATGTACTTTTGCAAATCGGTCTTACTAAAACCGGGGTGTGCAGCAAGCGACATTGTTTTGTAGCCATTGTTTCTGCACCTTTTTTCGAATTCAAGAGCGAAAATCAAGTCTGCTAATTTGCTCTGTCCATATTCTCTCCAGTTGTTATAAGGCTTTTCAAGTCTGAAATTATCAAAGTCGATAACCGCACCCCGATGGGCTAAACTACTTAAAGTAACCACACGTGAACCAGTTGTCGATTCCAGTAAATTGAACAAATGACCAGTTAATGCAAAATGACCTATGAAATTAACTCCAAATTGAAGTTCGAACCCATCTTCGCTCTTTGATGGAGGAGGAATCATAACTCCTGCATTGTTAACCAGTAAATCCAATCTATTTTCAGTTGCAAAAACTTTTTCTGCAAACTCCTTTACTGAACTAAGGTTTGCTAAATCTAAATGGCCATAAATTAATTCACCGCCACCCGATATAGCTTTCATTCTTTTAATGGCATCTTGCCCTTTTTCTTCATCCCTACAGGCAACATAAACTTTTGCTCCCTTTTGATACAAATCAGAAGCTGTTTCAAATCCTAAACCTGTATTAGAACCAGTAACGATGGCTGTTTTTCCTGATAATTCCATAATACTTTCTTTTTTATTTTTGGTTTTTAATTTCTTTTACCGTTCTACCACCAGCTCCAATATTCCCAGCAGGATATTCGTGAATATAAACATAAAAAACTCAGGTGGATAGTTTGTAATTTTAGAAGCTTCACTTGTCAGATTTTCAATTAATTGTTTTTTTCTCCGGATGTTTTATCCATTGCAATTGTAACTGAAG
>CAIPJU010000145.1 GCA_903865465.1 uncultured Bacteroidota bacterium | reverse complement strand
CTGATATAGCTTTGCTTCTTTCGTGGATTCATGAAATAATCTACAATGAATATTACGACAAGAAATATGTCGAAAAGTATTGCAATGGCTTTGATAAACTTAAGGAGTATGTCAAAGAATTTACTCCCGAATGGGCATACGGGATTACAACTATTAATCCCGACCTGATACGGAAGAGTGCTAAAGAAATGGCAAATGCTTCACCTGCTGTGATTATCCATCCGGGAAGGCATGTTACATGGTATGGCGATGATACACAAAGAGTTCGGGCAATAGCAATATTGAATGCACTTCTTGGATCATGGGGCAGGAGGGGCGGTTTCTACAGGCCAGCCAAGTTCGAAGTTCCCTCAGCTAAGATCCCAAAATACCCTGAAGCGAAAAAGAGTTGGTCAGATCTGTTTCCCGGTAAATACCCGATAGCAAGTTCGCCGGTCTCAAATGCACTTATCGATGCTTCTGTTCCTGACAATAAGCCGGGCTTTCCAATTAAAGGGTGGATTGTAAATGGAACTAATCTGGTTTCCTCAATCCCCGATCAGGTAAACACCCTGAAAGCGATTCAGAGCCTTGATCTCATGGTTGCCGTCGATACTATGCCTATGGAAATTACAGGTTGGGCCGATGTTGTTCTTCCTGAATGTACCTATCTCGAGCGATATGATAACCTCCGGATAAGTCCCCACCGGAAACCCGCTATTGCTTTAAGAATGCCTGCAGCTCCACCTGAAAACAGTACAAGATCGGCGTATAATATTGCCAGAGGCCTGGCTGTTAAACTGGGATTAGAAAGCTATTTCCCTTTTGAAAAACAGGAAGAATTACTCGACTGGCAGCTTAAGCAAATAGGGTCATCGCTTGAAGAGATGCAGCGTATCGGGGTAAAAACCGCTGCTAGAGAGGCTGATGATATTTATATTAATGATAATGAGAATTTTACATTCTCGACTGATTCGGGTAAAATAGAGCTTTATTCCACATATTTTGAGCAGGCAGGCTTCGATCCTCTTCCAAAATATGTTGAACATGAAGAACCTGCAGAAGGTTTCTACAGGTTAATTTACGGACGTGCACCCATGCACACTTTTGGCAGGACCTCCAATAATCCAAACCTTACTGATCTCATGCATGAAAATACCGTGTGGGTGAACCCCAAAGTTTCTAAAGAGTGGGGACTTGTAAATGGTCAGTATGTATGGCTTAAAAATCAGGATGGTGTGATTTCAAATTTTAGTATAAAGGTTAGAATAACTGAACGGATAAGATGGGATTCGATATATATGGTACATGGTTTTGGTCATAATCAGAAACAGTTGAAACGCTGCTTTGGAAAAGGTGCAAGCGATACTCAATTGATAACAAAGGTGCTTATTGATCCGCTGATGGGAGGCACGGGGATGAGAGGCAATTTTGTCACATTCGTAACTGAATTAGCGGAGAAGGAGGTAGCATCATGAGATATGCTATGGCCGTAGATACCAGGAAATGTGTCGGTTGCAGCGACTGTGTTGTTGCCTGCCAGACAGAAAACAATGTTCCGATTGGCTTTTGCCGCGATTGGGTAGTTGAAGTAATGGATGGAACATATCCTCAGCTTGAGATAGAAATAAGATCTGAAAGATGCAACCATTGTATTAATGCACCCTGTGTTCGCTGTTGTCCCACAGGAGCCAGCCATTTTGCCGAGGGGGGAATTGTGCTTGTCGACCGCAATAAATGCATCGGATGCGGGGCATGCATAGCTTCGTGTCCTTATGACGCCCGCTATCCCCACCCCGCAGGCTATGTTGATAAATGTACATTTTGTCTTCACAGGATTAAAGAGGGATTGAAACCAGCCTGTGCTGCTGTATGTCCTACCAAATGCATCTACTTCGGTGATCTAGACGATCCAAACAGCGATGTTTCGGTAGTGCTAAAGAAGAGAAAGTCAAAAACCCTGATTCCGGCAGCCGGAACCAAACCACAATTGTATTTCCTGATATAAAAAAACATAACTATCAATGAAAGAAGAAATACTAGTTAGCGGCAGAATGAATGATCTCATTGATCCTCAGCTTAATATATGGCACTGGGAGATTCCGCTTTACCTTTTTCTAGGAGGAATGGCGGCCGGAATACTCTGTATAGCTGCCGTTTATTATCTGAGGGGCAGAGAAAATGATTATAAAACTGCGGTCAGGATCACACCCTTTCTTGCTCCCATCCTGCTTGTAATCGGTTTGCTTGCGCTTTTTGCAGACCTCAGGCATAAACTCTTTTTCTGGCAGCTTTATACCAACATAAGATTACAATCTCCCATGTCGTGGGGTGCCTGGACACTCATGGTCATTACACCTGTATCTTTTATCTGGAGTGCTCTTCATATAAAGGACATTTTCCCGCGCTGGGACTGGAAATTTGAATGGCTGAATGAGGTGGAATCATTTTTCATAAAACATAAGAAAATTCTTGCCTGGGTTATGCTGGTTTACGGGATTATCCTGGGAATTTATACAGGTATCCTTCTGTCAGCGTTTAACGCCCGTCCACTTTGGAACACATCAATTCTGGGGCCATTATTTCTTGCCTCAGGCCTTTCTGCAGGTGCAGCAGCTACCTTGCTTATCTCAAAGGATAAGGCTGAACGAAAACAATTTGCACGAGTCGACCTGGTCCTGATTGGGATAGAACTCTTTCTTATAATACACATGTTCATGGGATTCCTTGCCAGTACGCAGGTTCAGATCGATGCGGTAAACATGTTCCTGGGAGGTCCTTTTACAATGTCGTTCTGGATTTTTGTTGTGATATTAGGTATGATAATTCCGGCGCTTCTGGAATTTCTGGAACTTGGAAGATTCTATATCCCTGTTATTGTCCCGGCAATTCTGGTAATTTTTGGCAGCATGATGCTACGCTTTATAATTGTTTATGCAGGTCAGGTAAGCCGGTGGCTCTACTAGCATTTTGAAATCAGAAAAAAATCTTAAAAAAGCAAAAATATGAGTAAATCAGAGAATTCAAAACCAAGCAAATACCTTAATCCATACATCGGAGGTGTATTGTTAGGCCTAGTTTTACTGGCTGCAAACTTTGTCTCAGGCAGAGGATTAGGAGCCAGCGGGGCAATTAAAAGTGCTGTCGTTTCCACGGTTACCACTATTGCACCAGCAGCATCGGAAAAAACCGGATTCGTAAAAGAGTTCAGGCAGTCACACCAGGGAAATCCAATGAAGACATGGCTAGTATTTGAAATGACAGGTGTTCTGGCCGGAGGATTTCTTTCAGGTGCCTTATCTGGACGGTTGAAATTCAAGGTGGAACATTCCCCAAAAATTACTTCGAAAAAAAGGCTTCTCTTAGCTCTTGGAGGAGGCATCCTTTTTGGCTTTGGATCCCAGCTGGGAAGAGGTTGCACCAGTGGCTCCGCATTAAGTGGTATGGCAGTGCTATCCCTTGGCGGATTCATTACAATGGTGGCTATCTTCGGCACAGCCTATGCCCTGGCCTATTTCTTCAGAAGGAACTGGATTTAGTAACTATCAGACAATTAAAGATAAAAACAAAAAGAAATAATTATGGGACCATTATCTGTTAACGAAATAATATCAGAAAACACCAACCTCTTCCTTGCATTCATTATCGGAATCGGATTTGGATTTGTTCTTGAACAGAGCGGATTTTCATCAAGCAGAAAGCTTGCCGGTGTATTTTACGGTTATGATACCGTTGTTCTGAAGGTTTTCTTCACAGCCGCAATTACAGCAATGCTCGGCTTACTCTTCTTCAGCCTCTTCGGTTGGATAGACCTCAATATGGTTTATGTGAATCCAACTTACCTTACCTCGGCTATTATCGGAGGTATAATAATGGGCGCAGGGTTCATCATCGGCGGTTATTGTCCGGGTACAAGTTTCTGCGGTGCTTCAATAGGTAAAATTGATGCTATCGTATTCATAGGAGGCTTGTTTATCGGCGTCCTTATTTTCGGACTTGGCTATAATATCTGGGATGGAATGTACATGGCAAAATTCCTTGGTTCACCTAAGATAAGCCAGACACTTGGTCTCTCTGACGGTGTCTTTGCTTTTATTCTTATTATTGTTGCCCTGTCAATGTTCTGGCTTGCAGAATGGGCTGAGAAAAAATTCCCAAGGGAAGAATATTAGAATCATCCTGTTATTTTTATGTTTTTCAGAATAAAGTCAATACTTAATATTTAAATCATGAAAGCACTTCATTTTCTGGCCATATTTATTATTCCGTTGGGGCTTATTATTGCAGCTGTCCCCCAGAATAAAACCAAACCTTACAAACTTACAGCCGATCAGCTTCTTGATGAAGTAAACACCAGGACTCAGTATATCGCTCCCGAAACTGTCGCCGATATGATAGTAAAAAAGGATCCTTCGTACCGTCTCATTGATGTAAGAGGGGCTAATGATTTTGAAAAGTTCAGCCTCCCCGGAGCTATAAATATTCCTGTTACTGACCTGCTCTCGGACAAATATACAGATCTGCTGAACCAGGATGTTAAGATGAATATATTCTATTCGAACGGCACCATTACTGCCAACGAGGCCTGGATGGTAACCAGGCAGCTTGGCTATAAGAATAATTTTGTTCTTGAAGGTGGATTAAACTATTGGTTCGATGCAATTCTTAATGCTCAGAAACCGGCATCAACAAGTCCCGATGAAGAATTTGCGAAATACGATTTTCGGGTTGGGGCTGGCAAAGCCCTTGGAGGAGGAGGTGCTGTTGCGGTTCAGTCGGGCCAGAGCCAGGGTGCAGCATCAGCAAAACCTGCATTACAGGCAGCTCCCAAGAAGAAAAAAGCATCCGGAGGTTGCTAAATCCGATCTTTATTAACTGTTGTTCCCTGACATTAAGATGCTTATGCTGAATGGAGCAAAGGAAGCCTCAATTTCCGGAGTCATCCTTGCCGGTGGCGCCAATAAGCGATTTGGTGGAATGACAAAGGCAAATTATGTCATTGACGGAGTCACTATTATTTCCAGAATAATTTCTGTTATCGGCGACCTGTTTGACGAGATAATTATTGTTACCAATAATCCCGAAGAATTCCGTGAATATCTTAATTGTAAGATAGTTAGCGATATTTTTAAAAAGGCGGGGCCGCTTGGAGGAATTCATGCCGCTCTGAAAGCGGCATCGGGAGATGCTGTTTTTATATTTGCCAGTGATATGCCATTTCTGAACAAAAAGATAATTGTTGATCAGATTAATGAGTATAAAAATAGTGATGCTGAGGTAGTTATCCCCCGTGTGGGGGAGTTCATAGAACCTCTTCATGCTGTTTATCGAAAATCTATCATGAATAAAATGGAAAAATTTCTGTCTGAGAAAAAAAGCAAAGCAGTCAGGGATTTTCTAAGTGAAGTAAATGTGGACTATTATGAGGTTCTTCCCTCTGATGAAAGCAGGAGAGCATTTATGAATATAAATTCACCCTCCGATTTGGCCGGTTTCCTTTCATGAAATCAGGTTTATTTTTTATTCTCTAATTTTGTTTTTCGTAAATTGCAGTTTAAATCTAACCAATGATCAGGATCTGCCGGTTATATGAGTATGAAAGGTCATCCGGCGAATATGTACTTCTGGTTGACAGGTTTTGGCTGCGGAGTTCGTATTGTGATCCTATCAGCCACTGATGAGTAATAGCCAATTCAATTTTAAACAATTTTCAATCTGCCAGGATCGGAGTGCCTTCAAGGTAGGCACCGATGGGGTTTTGCTTGGTGCCTGCGCTGAGATTTCATCAGCAGATTCCATACTTGATATCGGTACAGGAACTGGACTTGTTGCTCTTATGGCTGCCCAGCGATCTGAGGCTGGAATCATCGCAATTGAGCCGGACGAAGAATCATTTGCCCAGGCTGTTGAAAATGTAAGAAACTCTAAATGGGCAGGAAGGATAAAGGTTGAAAACTCAGATATTCAGCATTATCATCCTGGTGATCCTAAATTTGATCTGATTCTGTCCAATCCCCCCTATTTTTCAGACTCCATCAGAAATACTGATCCACGAAAATCAGCGGCAAGGCATAATGACCATCTGACCTCAGCAGAATTGCTCGAGGCAGCTTCAAGACTGATGTCTGTTGAAGGAAAATTTCAAATTATAATGCCATATGTGGAGGGAACTGTTTTCATTGCCGAAGCACAGCGTTATAATTTATATTGCAGTTCAATCATTAAAATAAAGCCATTACCCTCATCTCAGATCAGGAGGCTTATTCTTAGTTTCACGAGGCAGCGGGTGAAGGTAATGGAAAAATTCCTCACAATTGAAAGGGGGTCCAGGCATGAATTCACCGAAGAGTATATTAATCTTACAAAGGAATTCTACCTGAAGTTTTAGTCTTTTCCTGGGGAAAGAATGTCACACTATCATTTCGCTTTCCGGAAGGCCGTATTCCTCGTCCATTTTAATACCCAGCGTCTTCAGCTCATCGAGGATTGGATTATAGATCTCGGGGAAAACAGGGCGGAGGACCCCGGTAAGCCCTATCTTGTTTTCAAGAATCAGCTTTACTGCTATTGCAGCCGGGAGGGAAACAGTCCTGGCTATTGCAGTATTTCCTGATGGCGTTCCATAATCGGCCATCGACGATTTAATAACTTCGCTTTTCTCATCGGGATATCGGGCAAGGAAAATATGTTGCAGGATAACGAGGTCACGCTCCTCCTGCGAAAGCATCATTTTTGAGATCATCCTGTCGGAAGTTATCTCAAAGGGAGAGGTGACTTTGCAATTCATCTTTTCCTGGCTGAAGAAACCAAGAAAATCGAGAGATTCCATGGGGACGGATTTTTCGTCTAAACCAAGCCTTGCTGAGATCTCCCTTCGTGGATCAGCTGATTTGACATTTCCCAGTTCGGCGATAAAGCCTGCAAATGTTACTCCATGATAATCTCTCACTTTATCGTCCAGCATATTCAGAGTCTTCATGGCATCGAGGGTCTCGCACCATCCGGGATAACGGAATGTTCCCCGGTACATGGTTTTTGTCTCTGGTATTCCATAGATCTCAATAAAAGATAAAGAATCCCTGTTTGGATAGACTTCCAGCTTTCCCGTTCCCTTTAAATTATATGGAAACCTGTCTTTGAAGAG
>CAIPJU010000144.1 GCA_903865465.1 uncultured Bacteroidota bacterium | reverse complement strand
TGTTGGTGGTCCTGCAAAAATTATTAGTTTCATACTTTCCTCCTTTTTAACCCAACTTGAGTAAAAATTCCCGAAAAAAGAATCAAAAGCTGGTTATTTTGAAGGTTATAAAAATTTAACAAGCTTGTAGTTAGTATTATAAGTTTTAGGGTTTGGTTTGTAGTCCCAGAAATATGTTAATATTATTTGTCAGGTCAAATTTCGGTTGTAACTTTGCGGCATGTTTTTAAAAGCGGCAGATAAAAAGGATATCGCAACTGGGAAAAAGTACCGGTATTTTAAGTTATGTGAAAGTTATCGTATTGGTAATAAGACACGTCATCGTTCCATCCATTCCCTTGGGAAGTTGGAAGAAGTAACAACAAATGAACAAAGGAAATTACTTGCAGACAGAATAGAGCAGTTGCTCAACGGAGAACAGAGTTTCTTTGGTTCAGAGTTATCACCTCATATAGAAAAGCTTGCAAGGCATTTTTACGGACAAATAAAAAGGAAAAAACAAGTAAAGGCTCCTACAAAACAAAACAAAATATCACAGAGCGAGGATAAGGTAACAGATTTTCAGGAAGTAGATTTAAATAGTGTGGCGATGGAGGATGCGCGGGAAATAGGCTGTGAATGGTTGTGCAAACAAGCTATCGAAGAATTGGAAATTGACGCTTATTTGAAGCAATGCGGATGGGAAGATGAAACAATAAGCAAAGCCCTGATCCATATCATCAGCAAAGCTACCTACCCTGCATCAGAACGCAAGACAGAACAATGGATTCATATTAATTCAGCGGTAACAGAGTTATTCAATATGACGCCGGATAGCATAAGCCGATTTCATTTATACCATGCAAGCGATATGCTCTTTCAGGAAAAAGAAGGGCTTGAAGAATATCTGTTGCAAAAGACGAACGAGTTATTTGACCTGGATGATAAACTCATCATGTTTGATTTAACCAACACATATTTTGAAGGCAGAAAAGCCCACAGCAAAATAGCAAAGTTTGGAAGAAGCAAAGAAAAAAGGAATGATGCAAAATTAGTAGTATTAGCCCTGGTAGTGAATAGAGAAGGCTTTGTGAAATACAGTAAAATCTTACGAGGCAATATTGCAGATTGCAAAACACTTAAAGAAACAATAAATCATTTGTCAGAACGCACATCCACTAGCGGTAGAAAACCTACGGTAGTGATAGATGCAGGGATTGCAATAGAGGGAAACCTGGATATGCTAAAATCAGAAGGCTATCCATACGTCTGCGTTAACCGTTCCAAGCTTAAGGATTACAAGTCAGTAGGAAGCGAAATCATTAAAATAAGTGATAAACAGGAAAATCCTATTGAAATACGCTGGGTGGAAAAACCAGATAATACAAATGAAGACCGATATTTGTATGTACGCAGCGAAATGAAGGCAGTAAAAGAAGCCTCTATGGACGAACATTTTAGTGAGCGCTATGAAGAAGAATTGACAAACCTGGCAACATCCATTCATAAAAAAGGCGGGACAAAAAAACATGAAAAAGTAATGGAACGAATAGTCAGAATAAAAGAACGGTACTCCACTGCTAACAAGCATTACGAAATAAAAATAACAGCAAAGGATGGCATTGCCACAGAAATAAGTTGGAGTAGAAAACCACAGAAAAGC
>CAIPJU010000143.1 GCA_903865465.1 uncultured Bacteroidota bacterium | reverse complement strand
TTTTGAGGATGACGCACCGTTAGCGGTTGCCAACTTCGTCAAACTGTCGAAAGAAGGATTTTATGACGGACTGACTTTCCACAGGGTAATTCCTGATTTTGTGATCCAGGGCGGATGTCCAAAAGGCACTGGTGCAGGCGGACCGGGATATACCATTAAATGCGAACTGGATGGCGACAACCAGTACCACGACCGTGGTGTATTGTCGATGGCACATGCAGGCAGAAATACGGGTGGTTCTCAATTTTTTATATGTCACAGCAGAAGAAATACCGCACATCTTGACCGCAATCATACCTGTTTTGGTAAAGTTTACGAAGGCCTTGAGGTGATTGATGCCATCCGTGGAGGCGATAAGATCGAGAAGATCGTAATTATCGAATCCTAAGACAAATTTTCGATTTTCGATTTTGGAATAAGGACCATTTACTTTTACTCTAAGCTGTAAATCAAATGGTTGATTTGTAATTGAAGAAGGCTGGAAGGATACTATTTTCTTTTCAGCCTTTTTAAATTAATATCCAATTAATAAGATACCCTTTAATGGAAGATGAAGTCGGTTCGAAATATAAAGCGTTTCCAAGAAAGCATAGACTATTTCAAAGTCTTTATGTGTTCGATAAGAATTTCTTACTGCAATTACTAAATATTCGACTCCAAACATCATGCATGCTTGGAAAATATCTTTCAAAAACTGGTTGTTTTCAGTGGCTCTTCCGGCTTCGACCTCAATCACAATTTTTCCATCTGAGCTAATTGCATCAGCATTGAAGCATTTATCAATTTTATTATTGGATCCAAATAGAACCGGAACGGCGATTTTATCCTCCTTTGTTTTGCTTAATTCAATTTTAAATCCCAATTTTGATAATGACTCATTTAAGGTTAATAGAACTTCGTTGCTTGGTAAATTATTCTTACTTGAATCAATCTGCCCATTTGCAGAAATGAAACAATCAACAATAGATCTTATCTCAGGAGTAATACCAACAGATCGAGGGAAAAATTGAAATTGTATCATACACAATATTTTTTTATATACTTGGTCAATTCTGATTCCTTCAGTCTCAATTCAGAATTTTCAACAAAAAAGTAAATTTGTTCATCAATATATCTAGCTACTTCAGATTTATATTGTCCTTCCTTAGAAAATAATGCCTTTTCAAGTGCTTTTGAAGCAATAATGCGAGTGCCAACTTCACTTATCTCAACAGGTCTAATTCTATAATTTCTATTTTCAAATATTATAATAGGCATTGTTCTCTATTTATTTTTCATACAACTCTACATTTCCAAAATTAAACATAAATTAAGTAAACATCCATCATTTACATTGAAGACTCAGTTCTTTATCGAAAATATATTTCATTAAATATTTTTATGTGCTAAATATTGGTTGAGACCACGCAAAATTCCAAAATCGAAAATCGAAAATCAAAAATTCACTCATATTTATACTAAATTTGCCGCTTAATTTGATACAATGGGTCTTAAGGAAGAAATTCTGCGTCGCAGAACGTTTGGTATTGTCAGTCACCCCGATGCAGGAAAAACAACGCTAACTGAGAAATTGCT
>CAIPJU010000142.1 GCA_903865465.1 uncultured Bacteroidota bacterium | reverse complement strand
CCCTGTCAATCCCTTATAATTAAAGAATCCAGGGTTGTCCGTTTAAGGATATCATACGAAGTATCCCTGACTTCCTTAAATACCTTCCTTATGTTGCACGAAGCCTCATCCCTGCAAAACTCACAGGGCTGATAAGCCTTTTCCGATACACAATACATAAGTGCAATTGTACCTTCAAAATGCCTTACTATCTCCGCTAGATTGACCTCATCGGGTTTCTTAAGCAAAAAATAACCGCCAGCCTTGCCCAGCTTGCTTCCCAGTATCCCCATCTTTCGCAACTCAAGCAATATATTCTCCAGAAAATTCTGAGGGATCTTCTCTCCTACAGCAATCTCCTTAATCTGAATCGGCCCCTTACCATATTCTTTTGCCAGCCGTGTTAGCGCTACGATTGCATATCGTGTCTTCTTGGAAAGGATCATAAATTAACTTTTTTACAATACTAAGTTAAGTATTTATACCCAATAATTTTTGGCATTAATGCCAACAGGTAGTAATATTTGAAATCTTAATTTTGTTCACTAAATCAGTAGACATTATAAAAATATATAACAATATCGTTTTATGAGATTCTGTCTTTCAATATTCCTGCTGCTTTTTGCATTTAATGCATATTCACAATCGACAAATGAGGTGCTAAACCTGCTGATAGCAAATAAATCAATAAGCCAGGAACAGGCCGATTCAATCCGCGCCGAAAATGCCATACAGCAACAGAGTTCTGTCGCAGACAAGAAACTGAGGATTGAATTCGAATTCCGACCCAGGATGGAGTACAGGAATGGTTACCAGCAACTAAGGAATGACACCACAACCGGAGCTTTTTTTGTAAACCAGAGAAGCCGGCTGAGTACAAATTACTCTCTTAATAATCGTTTCATATTGCAGTTTTCGGTCCAGGATCTGAGGGTTTGGGGTCAACAGGATGCAAAATCAACGGCAGCAACACTTCAGGTATTTGAAGCCTGGGCAGAACCTTACATTACCGATAAACTTTCCCTGCGCATAGGCCGGCAGAAACTTGTATACGATAACCAAAGGTTATTTGGCGAAAATAACTGGCGAATGAGCGGAAATGTACATGATGCAGTGAACCTGCGATACTATGCCTCAAAAATTGGGGCCGAACTTGCCCTTGCTTTCAATCAGACGTCCGAGAGATACTTCGGAACTGACTTTACACCTAAGGATTTTACAAATTACAAATTCCTCGCAGTAAATTATATTCATTATTCTCCGGTAAAGTATCTCTCCTTTACCGCTTTAAACAGTACAGATGGATATCAGAACAAGACGAATCCTGAAAAGATTAATTTCAGGTACACCCTCGGCGGAAGGATTGAAGCAGAAAAGGGGCAGTTTTATGCTACAGTAAGCGGATACTATCAGGGAGGAAAAAACCCATCGGGGAAAAAGCTCTCGGCCTGGTACATTCAACCGGAAATCAGGCTGACAACTTCAAGTGGCCTCATCGCCAGGCTTGGGGCCGAACTCTTCAGCGGAAATAATAGTAGTGTGACATCCTCTGTTGATCATGCCTTCTCTCCTCTTTACGGTGCTTCGCACACCTTCAACGGATCAATGGACCTTATTACGAAATTCCCAACCGATACACGCGGTGCAGGACTGGTAAATCCCTACCTGTTTTTAATTCAACCTTTCATGAAGAAGTTTGAGATCAGGTCTGATTTTCACACTTTCAGTCTGCAGAGTGACTATTATGTTAATGACCAGAAAACAGAAAAATATCTTGGTTTTGAAAATGACTGGCTTATTTCATATAAACCAAATTCTGTAACAAGAGTTGACATAGGAATGTCATACATGCTTCCAACCCATGGTTTGCAGATAGTAAAGAATAGCGGCAACAGCAAATATGACCTCTCCTGGGCAT
>CAIPJU010000141.1 GCA_903865465.1 uncultured Bacteroidota bacterium | reverse complement strand
GCTCCATGGAGTAATCATCTCCTTTCTCGGGCCTACGAAAAAGCCATCTATTTTTTCCTCTTCAAGTTGAATTGCATTACCGAAAAGCCATAATAACTTTTCAATATCTGAAGAGGGAAGATCTTTGGATGTTCCTGCTGCTACCAGGTTTTCGGATGCGCTTTTGAAAAAGAGGATCATAATATATGGTTTATTATATTGACATTTAATCTTTTAGGGAAGTATTCAAATCTGCTCAAAAACGGTGTAAATATAACATTAATTTTGTTTTGGCAGGATAAAGCACCGGCTGCCTTGCACAATCGATATGAAGGATTGATAAGGTTTTCTGCCGGTTCTGATTTAAAATCCTGATCTGATCTCACCATTCTACCTGAAATCAAATCTGAAGTACAAGGCGAAATATCAGTTTTCCCTGAGCGAACTGTTCATTCAATTCTCAGTGCATTGGCAGGACTAATACCGGCTGCTTTTGCTGTCTGATAAAGTATAGATAACCAGCCGATTATCAGGGCAGCTGATGTGGCAATTAAGTAAATAAGAGGGCTTACAAAGGCTTTTTCTGCAAATCCCTGAAGCCAGTATTTTGAACCGAAATATGCCACCGGGTATGCAATCAGCGAGGAGAACAATATCAGGTAAATTACCTCTTTGGATAACAGTCCGAGTACAATCTGAAATGATGCACCATACGTTTTTCTAATTCCAATTTCCCTGATTCTCTTATTTGTTATAAATGTTACCAGTCCAAGCAGGCCCAGGCAGGCTAATGTGATGGCAAGCAAGGCGAAGATGATGAAGATCTTTCCGGTTTTCATTTCCGTGAGATAAAGATGGTTCCAGGTATCAGTGAAGAAATCATACTGAAAAGGTTGTCGGCTCGTAAAATTTTTCCAGGTTTGTTCAATGGCTTTAATCGTTGTATTTACATCTTTTCCGGTTAATCTTACTGTGACAAACTGATCTCCGCCGCCACTTCGCATAACGGTAAAGCAAACAGGATCGATGGCTTTATGCATCGAAGTAATATTAAAATCTTTCATTATGCCAATGATCTTCAATTTTTGAAATTGCCCTGGACCCGAAGGCTGTAGGATATTTTTGCCGACAGGATCACTGAGACCCAGAGACTTCACCGCTGTTTCATTGATAAGGACAGCCATTGAGTCGGTACTGAACTCGCGTGAAAAGAAACGGCCTTTAACGAGTATAACACCCAATGCCTCTGGAAAATCGAGGCTGACCTGTGCTTGTTGGAGAAGGTAAGTTTTTCTCTCAGGATCTTCATCATTAAGAAATGCATTATAATTAAAGTTAATTCCGGGTATCTGCCTTGAAAACCCTGCCTTGTCAATTCCAGGGTTTTGAAGTAGTTGATTTCGGAAGGGTTCAAGCTGCTTGTAAAATGCATCGGAACGATGGATTATCAGGAGATTTTCCTTATTAAATCCCAGGTCCTTTTTCGTCATGAAATTAAGCTGGTGATAAATTATTATTGAACCTATAATAATTATAATTGAAATCGTAAACTGAAACACTACTAAAATCGCTCTTAAACTTTTTGAGATTGATCCCGGATTTAAGGTTCCTTTCAAGACCTCAACCGGTTTAGAAGAAGCCAGGATGAAAGCAGGATAGAAGCCAGCTGAGATTCCAACAAAAATAATCAGTGCGATCAGCGCTGCGATTCCTTTAAAGCTGTCCATAAGACCAGCGGAGAGGGCTTTGCCAATTAACTGATTAAAAGCTGGAGTAAGTGCGAAAACAAGAAGTACGGCTATCAGGGCAGCAATTGTTACAATCAGAAGAGATTCACCTAAAAACTGGGACATAAGCCCTGATTTATTTGCTCCTGCAACTTTTTTTACTCCAACCTCCTTAGCCCTGCCTGCTGATCGTGCCGTTGCCAGATTAATGTAATTTATGACAGCTATTAAGAGAATCAGGAGCGCAACAACCGCAAAAATATAGACAGTCGAAATTGACCCGGTTGGCTCAAGAGAATATTGTGTCGCCCCTTTCAGGTGAAGATCTTTCAGCGGTTCAATAACGTATCTGAAATCATTACCTGCTTTTTTGAAATTATCAATCGAGTAACCCAGAATCTGCTGAAGCTGGGGACCGACATATTTCGTTACCATCCCCTGGAATTTATCCTCCAGAGCCTTAATGTCAGTTCCTTCTTTAATAACAATGTAAGTAGAAAAATTATGATTTAACCAGTTTTGATTATTAGCCTGACCCGGAAATGAACTCATCGATGCCAGCATATCGAATTTCAGATGTGAGTTATCGGGGACGTTCTGAACCACACCGGTAACGGTATAAAGAACAGAATCGGCTTCAACTATCATCTTTTGCCCCATAGGATCATGATTGCCAAAATATTTTTTTGCATATTTTTCAGTCAGTATCATCGATCGTGGTCTGACAAGGGCGGTTTTGGGATCTCCTTGAATCAATTTGAAATCAAACACGTCGAAGAAGGTAGAATCAGCGAACAGAACAGCATCTTCATTGAATTTGTTCTCGCCAAAGATTATTAACCATGAACCCATCTGGTTAAGCCTTGTTGCGTGCAAAACTTCAGGGTAATCATTCAGCATTGCCTGAGCCATCGGAGCTGCTGTTACTGCCTGATCAAGAACTCCTCCTGCCAACCGGCCCACTATTTTCAGAGTGTAAATGTTTTCATAGTTCTTATGAAACCTGTCGTAACTTAATTCATTAATAACATATAATGTTATGAACAGGAAACTTGTAAGTCCCAATGCAAATCCACCTACATTTAGCAGAATATATCCGCTCTGTCTCCGCATGTTTCGGTAGGTATTAATAAAGAAATTTCTTAACATTTTACTACTCTTATTAAAAAGTTAAATAGTTAAATAGTTAAATAGTTCATATCTCTAAAGACGGGAAAATTGAATTTTTGCTACGCCTGATAACCTCTGGCTCAAAATTCAGTTTAGGTTTAAATAACATTCTAATGTTTTCGGGTTATTTTTTTGGCATGATATAGCAACTTTCCGGGTATATAGAGCCTGATGTAGCATCCTCCCTTTTACCCTGAAGTTTGAAAAAACTAAAATTGCTGCAACTAAATTGTTTCCTTCCCGTCTTT
>CAIPJU010000140.1 GCA_903865465.1 uncultured Bacteroidota bacterium | reverse complement strand
ATTAACCTAAAATTTAATCCAATGAGGTACCTTACAAAGTCTCGTTTTAAGTCCGCACTTGAATGCCCGGTAAAGCTTTTTTATACCGGAAAGGCTGAATATCCCGATAAGAAAAAACAAGATGACTTCCTTGCCGCTCTTGCCGAGGGTGGATTCCAGGTTGGCGAACTTGCCAAACTATATTATCCCGATGGAATCGAAATTGAAGAGAAGGGATATGAACTTCCTCTTCAGAATACTCAACAGCTTCTTAATCTGGACAATGTTGTGATCTTCGAAGCAGCATTCCGGCATGAGAACCTTTTCATAAGGGCCGATATTGTTGTTAAAGATGGCAATCGGATTGATCTTATTGAGGTCAAGTCAAAATCCTTCGCAGGAGATGATTCAAAAATGGTAGGCGCAAGAGGAGGGCTCACTGCAGCCTGGAGACCATACCTCTATGACGTTGCTTTTCAAAAATACGTTGTCAGTCATGCAATGCCCGGTTGTACTGTTAAGGCTCATCTGATGCTTGCCGATAAGGAGAAGAAGGCATCTGTTGACGGACTTAACCAGAAATTTTTCATCAGTCGCGATGCACATGGGAGAGTAAAAGTTGAAATGCAGGGTGACGTATCCAAAGAAGCGCTTGGTGAAGAGATCCTAAGGGTTATCGATGTTGATGAACTTACTGAAGGTATAATTGCCGGCAGATACGGGGAACTGGAGCCTGGAATGGATTTCGCTGCTTCTGTTAAACACTATGCCGATCATTATGAGAAGGATGAAATGATTGATAAATCCGTAGGTGTTCATTGCAGCAAATGCGAATTTGATTGTTCTATTGAGGATGAACATCTTGGGCTTTATTCAGGATACCGTAACTGCTGGAAGAAGAAATTGAACTGGAATTATGAAGATTTCAGCAAGCCTCATATTTTCGAGATCTGGAACTTCAGGAAAAAGCAAAGCCTTATTGATGCTGGCATCTATCATCTGGAAGGTGTTAGCCAGGATCATTTAGGAGAATTTACCCCATCCAAGACGGGGGGAATGTCGACCAATGACCGTCAATGGTTACAAGTTGAGCTAAGACGCGAAAACAAAGAGAAATTGTGGTTTGATGCTGATGGAATGCGAGAAGAGATGTCGAAATGGACGTTCCCTTTGCACTTTATCGATTTTGAAACCAGCAGGGTTGCTATTCCTTTTAACAAAGGCAAAAGACCATACGAAGGTATCGCTTTCCAATTTAGTCACCATACAGTTGACAACAATGGCCTGGTAAAACATGCCGGAGAGTTTATTAATGCCAAACCCGGAGTTTTCCCAAACTACGAGTTTGTAAGGGCGCTAAAAGCAGAACTTGAAAAAGACAAAGGAACCATCTTTAGGTATGCTGATCATGAAAATTCTTTTCTGTCTGAAATCTGGAAACAACTTAACGCGGAGAGCGATGAAGCTGTTCCAGACAGAATAGAGCTGATGGCGTTTATTCAAACTATTTCACATTCATCTGCAGATTTAGTTGATAAATGGATTGGTGAAAGAGATATGGTTGATATGCTCAAACTGGTGAAGAACTATTTCTACCATGTGGGTATGAAAGGATCGAACTCAATAAAAGTTGTTCTTCCGGCTGTTCTTGAGGCGAGTACATTCATTAAGGAAAAATATTCCAATCCTGTTTACGGAATCTCCGGAGGTATTGAAAGCTTAAATTTCAGCGAACAAGTTTGGTATACAACAGATGCTCAAGACAAAGTCATCAATCCTTATAAACTTCTTGAGCCTGTCTTTCAGGATATGCCGGACGATGAAACGGAAGGATTTAGTGTTGATGACACGATTGCCAGCGGGGGGGCTGCAATGACTGCTTATGCCAGGATGCAATTTACTCAAATGACCGAAGTTGAACGGGAACGTGCCAGGAAGGCATTGCTTCGATATTGCGAATTGGATACCCTGGCCATGGTGATGATCTATGAATATTGGAAAGATTTAATAAATAAGTAATTAGTAACATTATGACACAAAAAACAAATACACCTAAAACTATGGCAACCTACAACAAAGAACTCAATTATGCTTTTGAATTTTATCATGATAATGGAACGTTAATCGACAAAATAGATGGTCCCGGAGACATAGGCTATTGGCTCACCACTCCAGATAACGGTGCTCCCATTTATGGTGCGATTATCCCTGTTGCCTACAAATTGGCGCAGGAAAAAATGGGCAATGAAAGGTTTATCAAGGCAGTGAGGATTCCTTTTGATGAGGAGTGGAATGAACACCCTGAAGCAAAGGAAGAGATTATCCTGCTCTATGCCGATAGTCTGGCTGATGCAAAACAGGTCGCCCGGTCGTTTGGATGTGATTTTATGTACTGGACAGAATGGGATGGAACCCGCATCATGTTAATCGTAGGTGTTGAGGACGATACTGACATCTATAAAGACCCATCAACGGAGACTTACTATTTTTACACTGATAATAATTAAGTTATTTACTTTAAAATAAAATCTATGCAACTGATCGAACTTTCTCTTTCGCATTTTAATTTTTATTGTCCTGCAACAGGGGAACTTCTCTGTAATGAAGATGATGGAGTAAATGAAGATGCAAAATCACTGATGGCTTATTGGCTTGACCTTGTATTTGAAGAGCCACATATTAAAGATGAAACCTTAAAAAAAGATTGGAAGGCCTTTCAAGATAAATATGCGGATGAAAATTTTGGATCTTCCCCTAATTTTGAAGCTTTTGAAAGCTGGCTGAAGGAGTATAACAGGGGGAATTGGGTAGTATTTGTTATTACAAATTCCGGAATTTCATGCGGGCCTTCCTCATCAACAGTATGGTGGGTTATAGATATGGATACTTTTACAGAAGAAGAAGATTATGAAGATATCGATCTATTTGATAATGTTGAAGATAATCCTGTTTAAGGAACAGAAAAGAGTTGTCCGATTGTTCTGACTTCTACCTTTTAGTTTGCATCAAAAAAAATAGATGTTCACACTGAAAATTAAATATTATGCAAATCATAGAACTTGAATTATCTCACCTCGATCTCTATTGCCCTGCCACGGGTGAGCTTATTTGCAGTGAAGAGACCGGATATAATGAAGAGGCTAAATCGTTGATGGGTTTTTGGATCGATGAGGTCTTTACCGAGCCGTTTATAAAGAATGAGGCTCTGAAAGCAGCGTGGGAGAAGCTTGTTGTAGAATGCGAAGAAGCCCAGGAAAAGGCAGATGAAGAGGGCGAAGAATTGGATGAAGCATTTGAACTTTCCACCGAGCGACTCTATCAATTTCTGGCCGATTACGATGCCCCGACATGGGTGGTCTTTCAGATTGGACTTTACGATAATGCCACAGAGATGGTAACCGACAATGGATGGTTTGTTCTTGAGATGGAGAAAGATGAGTGGAAGGTAGAAATTATTCCATAAAGGATCACATTTATCGTTCCTTTCTAATCAAAATATTAACCTAATAAATTTCAAAATTATGTATGCTTTAATTCCTTGTATGTTATGCAGAAGGCAGTATTCTACAACCTTTTCGTGGTATGTATGTGACAAATGTGGTTACCGGGTCTGTCCCGGTTGTATTCAAAGCCATAAAGGTCCTTATGGAGGTGGGACTAAATGTAGCCAATGTGTATGGGGCTATATGAAACGAACGAATTAATTTTATGTTCCCCTGTAATGTGTTCTGATTAAATGTATTGTCCTTCAGCAGACGGAATCATTTCTTTGGTTACAATTACTTTAAAAATTAGTATCGAATAATTATTTACCTAAAATTAAATTTAACAACATGCAAATTATTGAACTTGAATTATCGCACTGTAATCTGTATTGCCCTGCTACCGGTGAGGTAATCTGTAACGAAGAAACCGGAATGAATGAAGAGGCCAAATCGCTTATGGGCTATTGGGTCTATGAAGTATATAGGGAACCGTTTATAAAGAATAATAAGTTGGAGGAAGCCTGGGAAAAATTGGTCAGTGAGTGCGAAGAAGCTGAAGAAAGGGCAGACGAAGAAGATACAGAACTTGATGAAGCTTTTGATCTGGATACCGACCGACTGGTTAAATTTCTAAAAGACTATGATGCTCCAAACTGCATTGTATATGAAATTACAAATTGTGATTTTTCCTGCGGTCCTGTCGTAAATACAGTTTGGTACGTTGTTAATATGAATATAAATAAAGATGACGAGTAAATTAAGTAATGAGAATGCGACATTTTATACTTTCATCTACTTTTATCGTTAAATTGAATCCGGAATTTGGCGTTATATTTAAATCGTAACCAGCATGGAAAAGAACGTAGAAAATATGAATTTAACAGATTTGGCTCTAGTTGAGAGATTGACTCAAAGATCACAGAATGTTTGCAGAAATAATAGATTACTTGATTTATTTTCGATTTATGATTACTATTTAGGAAGGGGCCATTTTAAAAGCCTTAGAAATTGTGGTTCAAAATCGAATTTTGAACTAATTGATCTTTGCAATAAGTATAGTGATGCAATCTCCAAACAGAATTACTCAGTAACTAACGCGGATAAATTAATTTCTAT
>CAIPJU010000139.1 GCA_903865465.1 uncultured Bacteroidota bacterium | reverse complement strand
GTTTGGTAGACTTAATAGATATTATATGGATATTAAAAAAATTACAATTATCGGTGGATTTGGAAAAGACGGCACAAAGGAAAATGTCGACCGTATTGATCTTAATTTAGGGGATATTATCAGCATTGTAGGTCCCACAGGCTGTGGTAAAACGACCCTTATAAATGACATTGAACTTTTTGCCAGCAATAACACCCCATCAGGAAGGCAAATCCTGATTAACGATCAAGCCCTGCCGGAGGATTTTACTCTTGATCCGTCGAAGCACCCGATAGCCCTTATTTCACAGCACACAAATTTTCTTAGCGATCTTCCTGTTGGTGATTTTTTATCGATCCAGCAAAGGTGAGAGGATCGTCTGACATTGAGAATGTTGTGGAAGAGACAATTCAGTTTGCCAACCAGCTTACCGGAGAGGCAATTATCAAGGGTACCGCCATGACTGAGTTATCAGGGGGGCAGACCAGGTCGCTGCTTATAGCCGATGCTGTTGTCATTGGCAATTCCCCGATAATCCTTCTTGATGAAATTGAAAACGCAGGTATTCATAAGACCAAGGCACTTGAGTTATTAAAGAAATATGCCAAGTTATTTGTATTCGTTACCCACGATCCAACCATCGCTTTGTATTCCGATTGCAGGATAATCATGAAAAGCGGTTCCATGCAAAAAGTAGTCTATTCAAATATTGAGGAGCGTGGCGTAGCTCTCGAATTAAAAAAGATGGATGATATGATTCTCTATTATCGGGGCCTGATAAGAGCAGGCGAAGTTATAAACAACACGCATCTGGAATCAGTAACTAAATAATTTCATAATATGAAACTTGTAATATTTGCAGGGCCGCCCACTTGTGGTAAAACAACAGTGATAAGGCAGGTCATAAAAAGAATGATCGCAAAAAATCTGAAACCGGCATTCGTTAAAATAGATGTTCTCTATGCTGATAAGGATGAGTCTATTAAAAACGAGTTCGGAATTCCCGTCAAAAAAATCTATTCCGGAGAACTTTGTCCTGACCACTGTAATGTTGTTGTTCTTGATGAAGTTGCGGAATGGGCCGTAAAAGAATCGTCTGATTATCTTTTTGTTGAGACTGCCGGTTTATGCTTAAGGTGCTCTCCTTATGTCGAGAACTCACTCGGGATAGTTGTCCTGGAAGCTACAAGCGGCATGAATTTGCCACGTAAAATTGGTCCGATGCTAACCCTTGCTGATATAAGTGTGATAACAAAAATAGATCTCATCTCCCAGGCTGAAAGGGAAGTCTTCCGCTATCGCGTACTTGAATCGGCAAAGGATATAACTGTTGTGGAAACGAATGCTCTGTATGGAATAGGAATTGATCCTATTGTCAGGAACATACTCAAGACAAATGATGTTGAATTCCCTATGTTTCTCCGTGGCAATCCACCTGTGGGAACCTGTACTATTTGTGTAGGCAAGAAAGAGATTGGGGCTAAGAATCATTTTGGAGTCCTGCGAACAATGGAACAGGAATTATTTTATATCGGTGAATAATATCTGATATATGAAACGAAGAATCTATCTCGACAATGCGGCCACTACAATGGTAGATGAAAGGGTATTACTTTCTATGCTTCCCTACTTCAATGAAGAATACGGGAATGCATCAAGTCTTCACTCCTTTGGCACTCATGCCAAAGAGATATTAGACAGGTCTAGAAGGAAAATTGCTTCATCGATCGGAGCCGAACCCGACGAAATAATATTCACCTCAGGAGGTACTGAATCAAATAACCTTGCATTAAAGGGGATTGCATTTGCCAACCGTTCAAGGGGGAACCACATAATAGTATCTTCAATAGAACATGATTGTATCCTTAATTCCTGCAAGTGGCTCGAATCGCAGGGGCTATTTATTACCTATATCCCTGTTGACAGTTCAGGAATTATCGATATCAATGAGCTCAAAAAGTTCATTAATCCGAAAACGATCCTGGTTTCGGTTATGCACGCAAACAATGAAATAGGAGCCCTGGAACCGATAGAAGAGATCGGGGATATCTGCAATCACCATAAAGTGCCCTTTCATTCAGACGCGTGTCAGTCCTTCGGAAAAATTCCACTAAATGTTAATCAGTCGCGGGTGGATCTTCTCTCAATAAATTCTCATAAAATATATGGGCCCAAGGGAGTGGGTGCACTATATGTTCGCAAAGGGACATCTCTGGTGCCATTGTTCCATGGCGGAGGACAAGAGGGAGGCCTGCGATCGACAACTGAAAATCTTCCCGGAATTGTTGGATTTGCAAATGCAGCTGAACTCTGCATGGAAGGTCTGGCTAGCGATTATTTGAATGTT
Source organism: uncultured Bacteroidota bacterium (assembly GCA_903865465.1). GTDB lineage: Bacteria > Bacteroidota > Bacteroidia > Bacteroidales > VadinHA17 > LD21. The sequence goes on along the minus strand of CAIPJU010000139.1, from coordinate 217 downwards.
CTCAGGCTAAAGAACAGCCTGATCGATTTTCTGTTTGAAAATTTTGATAATGCGTATATCAATGGCCAGAATGAATCTTGTGTCCCCGGTATTGTAAACTTCAGTTTTCACGGACTCGAAGGGGAGACAATCAGGTTACTCTTATTGCTCGACGAAAAGGGAATTGCCGTTTCCGCAGGTTCAGCCTGCTCTTCGAACGATAAGACAGGGAATGCAT
>CAIPJU010000138.1 GCA_903865465.1 uncultured Bacteroidota bacterium | reverse complement strand
AGGGAAAATAAGGCTGCTTCAAACCGGAAATGTCGGGTTTTATCTCTTCACCATGGTAATATTTATCATTATTGTCCTTGTCCTTAACCTGATCTATTGATGATAACTGCAATTCTTATACTGATCCCTCTTATTGGCTCCGCCGCTGTTATGTTTACCGGCAGAGGCAAAGGCCTGAAAAGGAATGCCATTATTGTTTCATTGATTGCTTTTGCCGTTTCGATTTTAGCCCTGGCACTTTTTCATAATACCGGAGAGCCTGAATTCTCTTTTTCAGTTCCGTGGATCAGCGGATCGGGGATCAACTTCCATGTTGCTATGGACGGAATAAGCCTTCTTCTGGTTCTTCTTACAACATTCCTTTTTCCAATTATCATCATTGCATACCCTAAACCGGTTTCCGGAAGAGTAAATATATTTTACGGACTTGTTCTGATACTCGAGGCCTCGCTGATTGGAGTCTTTACTGCATGCGATGGTATCGTTTTCTATATTTTCTGGGAGATGGCTTTAATACCTGCCTATTTCATTATTGCCCTTTGGGGCGGAAATAACAGGATCAGAATTACTTTCAAATTCTTCATTTATACCATCACGGGAAGTCTGCTAATGCTTGGAGCTATTATCTGGCTTTATCTGCACACACCCAATCCTCATTCGGCCGAGTTTTCTGCCCTTTATAAGGTAGCGACCACACGAAATGCACAGCTCTGGATTTTTTCAGCCCTGTTCCTGGCTTTTGCAATCAAGATACCGATTATTCCATTTCACACATGGCAGCCTGATACTTATACTTCTGCCCCACCGGCAGGAAGTATGATCCTTGCCGGCATAATGCTCAAAATGGGAATTTACGGAATCATACGACTTCTTATTCCTCTATGCCGCGATACTTTCGGCTTACTTCAGTACCCGGTTATGATTCTTATAGTTGCAGGCATAGTTTATGCTTCGGTAATTGCAGTAACTCAATCCGATCTGAAACGTTTTGCCGCCTGGGTATCTGTTGCCCATGCAGGATTGATAACTGCAGGAGCCTTCTCACTCGACCAGTCCGCGCTTCAGGGAGCAGTGCTTCAGATGATATCTCATGGTATAAATATTGTCGGTCTTTTTATTATAATCGATATTATTGAAACAGCTTACAAGAGCCGCGAAGCCAATGAACTTGGAGGGATTGCATCAGTAAATCCAAAACTGGGAATCTTCTTCATGATGATTATGCTGGCAACGGTTGCAATTCCATTGACAAACGGATTTCCCGGAGAATTTCTTCTGTTGCTGGGAATATTCAAATATAGTGTCTGGCTCTCTGCCGTTGCCGGAACCACAATAATATTCAGTGCTGTCTATATGTTTAAAATTTATCAGAAAGTAATGCTTGGTCCGGTTCCGGAGAAAGTAAAGTTCTCTGAAAATAAATTATCTGGCTTTGAAATGACAGCTCTTGTTTCGCTTGCCGTAATGGTATTTTTTATAGGCTGCTTTCCAAAACCATTTCTCGATCTGGCCGGGCCTGCTGTAAAAAACATACTTGATTTTATAACTGTAACAACAAATTGAAAGGATATATCTGATGGGTGCCCTGATTTCAGTGACTGTTCTGGGAATGATAATTATGTTCCTCGGTATCATGGAAAAGAAAAAACTGATACTTCCTTTTATTATGCTTGGACTTTTGGTATCGTTAATTATCGATCTGACAGAGTGGAACAGGAACATCAGCTATTTCAGCGATATGATGGTTGTTGACAATTTCGCTGTGGCCTTCAACGGAGTGCTTATATTTACAAGCGGTCTTGTTTTTATGTTTTCGGGAAATTACTACAGGCGTGTTGAAAAGCCACTCGAGGAGATATATTCGGTGATGCTCTTTTCCCTTGCAGGAGCTCTGATCATGACCTCATTCTCAAATTTGGTAATGCTTTTCCTTGGGATAGAAATCCTTTCCATCTCGATGTATATTCTTTCGGGCAGCAAAAAATTCGATCTCGCTTCTAATGAGGCCGCCATGAAGTATTTTCTTACCGGATCCTTTGCCACCGGCTTTCTTCTTTTCGGCATAGCCCTTATCTATGGATCAACTGGCTCCTTCAATCTGAATCAGATAGCAGCTTACACAACGCAGAATCTTCATTCTCTGCCACCTTACTTCAATATCGGTTTAATATTGATAATGATCGGATTGTCGTTCAAACTGGCCGTTGCCCCCTTCCATTTCTGGGCTCCCGATGTATATCAGGGGTCACCGACCCTTATAACCGCGTTCATGGCTACAGTAGTTAAGATAGCGGGGATAGCTGCCTTCTACCGCTTATTTGATATATGTTTCAGTAACGTAAGCGGAATGTGGGTTAAAACTCTTATTATCTTTTCTGTTGCCACAATCTTTGCCGGGAATCTTGCAGGTCTTTTCCAGACCAACATGAAAAGGATGCTCGCCTATTCAAGCATCGCACATGCAGGCTACATGATAATGGGAATTGTTGCCATCAACAAGTCGTCAGCAGGTGCCCTACTGTTATATTCAGCCTCATATTCACTTGTGACCATTGCAGCATTCGGCATTATAATACTCGTAAGGGAATTCCGGCTTAATGATGACATTGACACCTTTAACGGCCTTGCACGTACCAATCCTTACATGGCTTTCGGATTAACCTTCTCTTTGCTTTCACTGACAGGAATTCCTCCGCTTGCCGGATTTGCAGCTAAATATTACATCTTTGCAACAGCTATGGATAGGGGTTATCTGTGGCTTGTGATACTTGCTCTTATAGGATCTGCGATAAGTGCTGTTTACTATTTCCGGCCTATTATAGCTATGTATCTGAAGGAGAGTAATCATCCTGCCATCCCCGTCAGTAATACTTATCGTGCCCAGCTGGTTTCCATAACTATACTCACCCTTCTTCTGGGGCTTGTTCCATCGCTGCTCCTTTTAATCTGAAGGCTTTTATCCAGCCCGGGGTAGCATTATAGAATATAATAATTACCGACACCATTATGCTTAAAGTGAGCAGAAGGTTAATCATTCCTGGTACTAAAGTGGCTTGCTTCAACATCTGAGGAAGATAGATATTTTCTATATTCATAATGGCTGCAGTCATAGTAGTAACTGCTACAAATATCATTGGTAGTATTGTGACCCACGAATATCTCCATCTTCCCCTGTTTAAAATAAAGGAAGTTCCAACTGCCAGTGCGATAGTCGCAAGCAACTGATTAGCAGCACCAAACATCGGCCATATTGTCGATACACTCCCGGTGTATATAAAGTATCCCCAGGCAAACACAATTATAAAGCTTGAGAGAAGGTTTCCTGGTAACCAGGTGGTCTGTTGAAATCGTTTATATATTTTACCCATTGCTTCCTGAAGTATAAACCTGCCAATTCTGGTTCCGGCATCTATGGTTGTCAGGATGAAAAGCGCCTCAAACATAATTGCAAAATGGTACCAGTACGACATCATACTTTTCATGCCTGGTATGGCCGAAAAGATATAGGCCATTCCAACACCGAGCGATACTGCTCCTCCTGTTCGTCCTGCTATTTTCTCTCCCACACTGGCTGATAACTGATCGAGATTTGATTCAGTAAATCCCATTGCGTGAAGTTTTGGAAGTATGGCCTGCAACTTATCGACTGGAACGTTAATCTGGAAATAGTCGAGAGGCAGGAGACTCGAGGCAGCTATTAGTGCCATTATACTAATTGCACCTTCGGTAAGCATTGAGCCAACGGCGATGACTTTTATATCCGATTCTCTCATTATCATTTTAGGGGTAGTGCCCGAACTCACAAGTGAATGAAAACCAGAGATGGCACCGCATGCAATCGTAATGAACAGATAAGGAAATAACCTGCCAGGAATAACCGGTCCTCCCCCATTAATAAAACCTGTAAAAGCAGGCATCCTTATCTGAGGTGCCACGATTATAAGTCCAACAGCAAGCAGGCCAATAACGAATATCTTCATAATTGAACTCAGGTAATCTCTCGGTGAAAGGAGAAGCCATACAGGTAGAGCCGAAGCAAAAAAACCATAAATCGCCAGGATTATTGTAAGGGTCTTATGATCGAAGAGAAACCACCTGGCAAAATGAGAATCGGGTATATAGCTTCCAATAAAGATAGCCAGCAGAAGCATTATCACTCCGAAAACAGTTGCTTCGAGTGTCTTTCCTCTTCTGATCCTGAACATCCATATTCCCATTATCAGGGCAATGGGAATTGTTGATGCAATAGTAAATGTACCCCAGGAACTCTCTGAGAGGGCGTTTACCACAACAAGTCCCAGGCCGGCAAGGGCAATGATGATTATCAAAATTATGGCAAACGAGGTTGTCGTTCCGCTTATTCTGTTAATCTCGTTCCTGGCGATGGAGGCAAGCGATTTCCCGTCGTACTGAACTGAAGCGGTGAGGATTACAAAATCGTGGACCGAGCCTGCCATTACAGCCCCAATGAGCATCCAGAGGAATCCTGGCATGAAACCAAACTGGGCAGCCAGAACCGGTCCTACAAGAGGACCTGCACCAGCTATTGCTGCAAAATGGTGACCAAACAAAACCCATTTGTTCATTGGATAATAATTCTGCCCGTCATAAAGCCTGTGGGCAGGTGTGAGTGAAAGGTCATTTTTCACAGCAACCTTCGCTGCAACAAAACTGAAATAAAACCTATAGGCCAGGGCAAAGAGCGCTATGGAACCTATCACAAATGGAACAGCATTCATAATACCGGTTTTTTCATGAAAAAGCCCTTTAAATTAAGAAAAATATATTTTCATCTTCTCCAAATATTAGTGTTATAGTCTGCCTTTTACAATAATTAATATATTGCAATTCCGAATTTGAATTTTTCTATTCCAACATTCAATTAACTGATGAGATTAATAAGAGTTGACGACAGAAAGACAATAAAGAAGTTCCACCAGGTTCAGGGAGTGATCTATAAGAACGATCCTGTTTGGGTCTGTCCTCTCTGCAATGAGATTGAAGCTATTTTCGATCCGGAAAGTAATCCATATTACCGTCATGGTGAAGCTGAACGCTGGATCCTCACCGATGATGAAGGCAATCTT
>CAIPJU010000137.1 GCA_903865465.1 uncultured Bacteroidota bacterium | reverse complement strand
GCCTGTCAGCATAACAGGTACCCTGAATTCCTTACCAAGCTTTCGGTAGATATCCATAACCCTGGGTGCAAAGGCAACAAACATATGGGAATCGATATGGGTAAGATCCAAACCTGCATCGAGTATGGTCCTGATCTGACTTCGGGCTTCTTTTTCAATGTCATGGTCTGAAGCTTTTTTCACCATTCCTGCCTTATCGGGAAGGAAAAAGCCTACATCACTGACCAGGGTCTTTACTTCATCAGCAGGCAAAACGGGTCCCCATTTGTAGGCGTTCCATTCACTTGTAAGAGTCAGGTGAAGTCCCAGGTCTGTTTCAGGATGGTTCCTGCCCCATTCTGCTGCTTCCTTAAAACCCCTGCATGGTACCATAATGCTTGAAGAGTTGACCATTCCCTTCTCAAGTGCCTTAATGGTAGCATTGTTCTCGGTTTTGCAGAGACCCAGATCGTCAGCATGGATTATCAGCAACTTTGTTTTTTTGGGATATCCCAGACGCTCCTGAACTGATTTTGTCAGCAGCGACCTGTAAGCTCCTGTTACTGATTTTTTTATTATATTGCGAAAACTGTTCATTACCTGAATTAATTACTCCTGCAAAGAGGGCTTTCATGAAAATCATAAAAGAGACTTTTGCAATTTAAAGGATGGCCCGGGCTATCATTAGCAGGAGAAAAAGAATTTCGTGCAATTCCTACCACAGGATACCCTCATAACCTGGCAAATCCATGAACTCAGGATATTTGACAAGGTCAACAATTTCCTTTCCCCCACCTACTTTAAGCTCCCTGAACATCTTATCTCCGCTGTTGAGAACAATGAGTTCGGCCCAATCGGCCACTTCCTGCATATCTTCAGTAAGAAGTTTATCAAGGTGAGGTAAGAACTCCTTAATGAAGCTCTTGTTTTTACCAATAAGACGCGATATATGAACGTTTTTATCGTATACTTTAACTTCGAAACCTTTACCAATAAGTTTTTCAATCACATCGACAACAGGACTATAGCGAAGATCGTCAGTACCGGCCTTAAAACTGATTCCCATGACACCACCTTGCGTTTACCTTTTTTAATGACCAGATCTAGCAAAGAATTCTTGGATATATTGTTACTTGCCTCAATGGAATTAATTACCGGAACGTTCAGATAGTAGTCGTGTGCAAGTGTCTGAAGCGCTTTAAGGTCTTTGGGCAGGCATGAACCTCCGTAAGCAAAGCCCGGTTTAAAATAATAAGGAGAAAGATTAAGCTTGGTATCGAGACAGAAGAGCCTCATCACCTCATGCGAATTAATACCAAGTTTTTTGCAAACACTACCAACCTCATTGGCAAACACAACTTTGAGAGCATGGTATGAATTATTGATATATTTAATAAGTTCTGCTACCTTGATATCAACTATTTCAACTGTTCCGGCTACAGGGGAATAGATCTCCTTCATGATCGAAATAGCCTGATCGTTGTCGGAACCGATAACTGTATATGGAGGATTATAATAATCGGCCACTGCAGTTCCTTCACGAAGAAACTCAGGATTGGAGACAACGGAGAAATCAACGTTGCGTTGCTTTCCGGAAGTCTGTTCAATTATTTCCCCAACCTTCATATTGGTGCCAGGCAAAACTGTCGAACGGAGGGCGACAACATGAAATTCCTTTTTCTGTTTAAGAACCTCACCAATCTGAGCAGCTGTCTTATAAATATATTCCAGGTTCAGATGGCCTTCGGGTCCCGATGGTGTGCCAACACAGATTATCGACACTTCTGAATTTGCTACGGCATCAAATGCGTCACTTGTTGCCCGTATCCTGCCAAGGGCATGTTGCGCAGCAAGGATATCGTCGATATCTTTCTCAATTATAGTGGGTTTACCCTGATTAATAAGGTCAACCTTAACGGTTTCAATATCCACACCAATAATGTTATTGCCGTTTTGTGCAAGGCACCCTAGGCTTACACAACCGACATATCCAAGACCAAAAATACTGATTCTCATTGCTTTAATTAAAATTAATATGTAGTGATTAGGTTTAACATTATGGTATTTTTCACAATCATTCTTGTCCCGGGCTACCCGGTTCGTTACTTATACTTGTAAAAAAGATGTTATTGCAGTAAATTCCTATTGACAATGATATATAAAAAAATCCGGATTTCCGCAAATGAAACGTTCCTTTTTGACAGTCATTTCAGAAAGTGCGACCAAAAGCATTACAGCATATGACCATAGACTGTTTTGTAATACTCCTGATAAATTAAACTCCTGCCTAAGAGAAAAAAGATATTACGTCATCTTCTTTGAGATGGTTTATTTCAACCGATGACCTTTCAGGCACTGCAATACTAAGGTAATAATTCAGATACTTTTCAGAATAAATATAATAGTCACTTATCTCAGCACCAGGGATTAGCTCATCAAATAATTTTCTCTCCACAAAGTTCACCATAGCTGAGACTTCTATCCCGGGCAGGTTGTCGGCAATCCCGGTACCCAGAGCTTTCAGAAGAGCCTCCTTCCTGGTCCATAAAAGGTAAAATCTCTCGGCTGGTTCACCTTCAGGGCTGAAAATAAATGATCTCTCCTTCTCGCTAAAAAATCTCCTGACGATAGATTCAAAATCGATTTTTCTGCTTTCCAGTTCGAGATCAATTCCAACCTCATATTTTCCTGAGATTGCAATTGCGAAGGAGTCCCTTGCATGAGTTATGTGAAAGTGGATTCCGTTTCCCTCTAAGTAGGGTTTATCATCAAG
>CAIPJU010000136.1 GCA_903865465.1 uncultured Bacteroidota bacterium | reverse complement strand
CTTGCAAATGCATGGTCTGCTTCAGGGTATTTGCAAATAGTAACGAATGGACTGGTGCCAAGCTTGCGTTCAAGCAAGTCATTAACTTCTCTCTGAACCCATCTATCCTTCATCGCCATATGCAGCAAAAATGGGCGGTGTAAATTTTTAACTTCTCTTATTTCATGTTCTATGTAAGTGCCGTAATAGGCTACTGCACAATCAATATCTGTCCTGCAACAGGAGTCGGGTCAGGAAAATCACCGTATTTGTCGCGGTCTTCTTTATTATAGGTGAGCTGATAAAATGCCTTCATAATTTATAATCTCCCTTCTTGTCTGTTTATAGTTTTTCATCAGGTTAAACAGAGAGAGCAGGGAATTGTTTGTTTCTGAAGAATGTAAATATGCTGACTAATTTCAACCTGTTCTATTTAAGAAATTTGGCTGCTGAGAATCTCCTTATGTTCGTTACTTATTTTAATTATCAGTTCTCCAAAAAGTGTATTGGCCCAGGCGAACCATTTCCGCGTAAAATCAGACGGTTTGTCTTTATGGAACGATTCGTGTATAAATCCAGTACCCGCATGTGTTGTCTTCAGCATTTTAAGGCAATGGCGAATCTCATCAGGATCAGTGCTGGTCATGGCTCTCAGTATTATTCCCATCGGCCATATCATCTCTTTTCCTGTATGGGGGCTGCCCTGTCCGACGCCGGCCTTCCCCTTGAGAAACCAGGGGTTGGAATCGCTAAGAATGAATTTTCTGGTATTTGAATAGACCGGATCGACAGGACGATGTGCTCCGATATATGCGAGTGCTATCAGCGACGGTACATTGGCGTCGTCCATAAATATCCGGTTGCCGAAGCCGTCAACTTCGTAAGAGTATATCTTCCCGAAATCAGCATGATCAGAAATACCGAATTTTTTAATTGCAGCATCCAATTCTGTGGCAAACCCTGAACATGCTGTTGAAAATTCTTTGTCATTGAGCACATTGCCATAAATATCTGCAAGTTGGTTCAAGGCAATGACTGCAAAAATATTTGAGGGTATGAGATAAGGAAAAAGAGTTGCGTCATCGGACGGACGGAACATTGAGCATATCATACCTGTATATTTAACAGGCATTCCTGTTCCAAAAACAGGAGCATCGGTCATGGCAGTGGTTTGTCGGACAAAATAATATGGAGATTTCCCGCTTTTTCTCTGTTCCGCACGCATAGTGGCGAATATCAGCCGCATTGCTTTATCCCAGTTTTTATCAAAAACCGATTTGTCTTTCGTCAGGCTGTAGTACCTGTGCGACAGCCTTACAACATTGCACAACGAATCCAGTTCCCATTTTCTTTCATGAACTCCTGGTCCGGGAGAGGGTTTATCACTCTTCCATTCCGATTCTTTTGACAGATCCTTGTAGAAAGCATTGGCATAAGGATCGGTAAGGACGCATTTCACCTGGCGGTTGACAAGTCCAAGAATAAGGTTTTTTATCTTTTCATCTTTGGAAATCAGATAGGTATAAGGCCAAACCTGGGCTGTGGAGTCCCTAAGCCACATGGCATTGATGTCGCCCGTAATTACAAATGTATCAGGCCGGCCATCTATTAATTCATAGTCGATTGTTGTATCGAGTGTATTTGGATAGCAGTTTTCGAACATCCATGCGATTTCCTTGTCTGCAATTGATGACTTTACTCCGGTAATGGTCTTTTCGACCTCCTCACTTAAAAAGGTCCTCTTTTCAACCGGAGGTCGTTTTGAAATAAACTCTGTAGGCTGCTGGTTAAAAACAGCTGAAAAAGAACCGGAAGGCATTATTGTTATAGCCCCTGCTGCCAAAGCACTGTCAGTAATAAACTTTCTTCTTTTCATCTCCTTTTATATTGATTGAACAAGCTGATTAATATGTCAGGAATAGGTTACAGAGTAATCTGAATAACCTGCTTCTTTTACAAAGATGGCAATTTTTAGATGCAAAAAGTTAGTTTATTCCATAGATTAGGAGTCGGGTGAAAAGGTTTTGAAAATGGCTTTGAGTATTGCCGGCATTGTTGAATTATTGTAATTTAGTGGCATGGATAAGCTTTTCCGCATTTTTGAAATTACTGAAGAACTGGCTTCTGAAATCTCTGCAGGTCCAAAAAGAGATCACTTTCATGATTTTGAGGAGCTTATTATAATCAGTAAAGGAAGGCTTAATCATTTTATCGATTTCAGGGCTGACGAAGTTAATGGTCCTTTTGCCTGTTATATCTCAATGGGTAAGACGCACAGGCTGGAACCTGAAAGTGATTTGCGCGGATGGGTCATTAATTACAAAACTGAATTCATTCCTGACTCTAAGCTCAGCTTCTATTCTAATTTCAAAGACTTTACAAACATACCACTGAATGATGAAGTCTGTGTTGAAAACCTGCTCAACTTGTGTAAAGTCATTAATGCTGAGTATTCCTGGGATTATACCGATTTTACCATCCTGCGTCACCTGGTTAATTCTGTCATTTCGATGCTCGACTCCCAGATGAGGCGGAATGTACCTGCCGACAGCGAGGTTAAGTCGACACAGCTGACTGTTTTCAATAATTTTCTTAGAATTCTCGAAGCCAATTTCAGAAGGGATGAGGGTGTCTCTTTTTATGCTGATAAGATGAATATGTCGGAGCGGAACCTCAATATAATCTGCAAAAATAACTTTCAGAAGAGTGTTTCGGAGATAATTGAAGCCAGAAAGCTTATCGAAGCCAGGAAAATGCTTATTTACTCCGATAAATCAGTTTCTGAGATAGGATTCGAGATTGGCTACAACGAAAAGTCATATTTCACAAGAGTATTTCGTTCCCGGCTGGGAATGACTCCTTCGAGCTATCGCGACAAGATCAGGAGAATGATTTCCTGATAATACCACTCCTTTTCCGAAAAGTATTACCACAGCCTACCCGGGATGCTGCATCTTTGCATCGTTCAATTAATCATTAATTAAAATCAAAATAAAATGAAAACAGAAAATCTTACAAAATGGGCAGTCGATCCGGCACACAGCAAAGTTGGCTTTAAAGTAAAACATCTTATGATTTCAAATGTACTGGGAAGTTTCAGGGAATTTTCAGGAACTACAACAACTGAGGGTGATGATTTCTCTACTGCAGCAATATCATTTTCAGTAAATACCGCATCGGTTGATACTGAGATGGCTGACAGGGACGGACATCTTAAGAGCCCTGATTTCTTTGACACAGCAAGCTATCCGGAAATGACTTTTGAAGGAACAGGTCTCAAGGTAACGGGTGATGATACTTATGATCTTACAGGTGATCTTACAATTAAAGGAGTTAAAAAACCGGTAACGCTTTCAGTTGAATTCGGTGGCGTGATGAATGATCCCTGGGGTAATGTAAAAGCAGGATTTTCAATTAATGGAAAGATCAACAGGAAAGATTGGGGGCTGAACTGGAATGCAGCACTCGAAGCAGGTGGACTTCTGGTTGGCGAAGAGGTGAAACTTTCAGTTGACTTAGAACTTGCCAAAGTGCAGGCGTGACCGAAACTGACAAAAACAAATTTCCTTTAGAGTTTGAAGCAATGGATAGTTCAGAATTTTTAAACAAGAATTTATCTGATGAAAGTGCGGCGCGAATGGCTGCACTTTTCATCGGTCATGGCAGCCCGATGAATGCAATTGAAGACAATATCTTTGCACGAAACTGGCGTGAAATTGGCGAATCGTTGCCAAGGCCTAAGGCAATTTTATCAGTTTCAGCTCATTGGGAAACTTCCGGCACTTACGTAACTTCAATGCCAAACCCTCCAACAATACATGATTTCGGCGGCTTCCCCAGAGAATTATATGAAATACAATACCCGGCTCCGGGAAATCCTGTTTTTGCTGCTGAATTGAGCAGTTCCGGTCATGTAAAAGAGATGGGACAGGATAATTCCTGGGGATTGGATCACGGAACCTGGAGTGTTCTCCGGCGCATGTATCCAAATGCTGATATCCCTGTGGTACAGATGAGTTTAGATTATACCAAACCAATGGCATATCATTTCGGTTTGGCAAGGCAGCTAAAATCGTTAAGAAACAAGGGTGTTTTGATAATGGGCAGCGGAAACCTGGTTCATAATCTTGGGAGGATTGACTGGTCGAAGAGGAACGATGAAGAATTCGGGCACGACTGGGCCCTGGAGGCAAATGATATCTTCAAAAAACATATACTTGACGGAAATCATAAAGCCATTGAGGAGTACAGTACGCTTGGTAAGGAAGTCAGGCTTGCAGTTCCAACTCCCGATCACCTGATCCCTCTTCTGTATGTGCTCGCCCTGAAAGAGGATAATGATACAGTTTCGTTCTTTAATGACAGGGCTGTTATGGGATCGCTGACCATGACTTCAGTTATTATAGGGTAGAGGTAAGCCCCGATTTAATCTTCAATAAAATATAAAAACCGTAAGGGAGGCGTAGCGTGAATAAGGAGCAAAAAACAATAAATATTATTGCACTTCGCTGACTTTGCTCTGTCGCCCTTACGGTTAATCGTTATTTAATTCAGACTGCGCGGCTATTTCACTGCATTGATAATCACTGCAGCACCCTTAAGTCCTTTGGATTCTGCTTTAACTTTGATAACTCCCGAAGCGCCTTTCTCAGCGGCTACAATAACAAGACACATTCCATTGAATGCTTTCTTTGAAGGCGACTGGAAAGAATCATGACTGGTTGCGTCACCATTGTCGGTTGCAATGATTTTTCCTGGCCCTTCAATGCTGAAATTAATCACATTACTTGTTCTCGGTACGGGAAGCTGGTTCTTGTCTTCGATCTTTACCGTTACATATATCAGGTCAGCCCCGTTGGATTTAATAGAAGATCTGTCGGCCGTTACTGAAAGCGATGAGGCTTTTCCTGAAGTGTGCATTACATCTTCGGCCCATTTTACTCCGTTTTTATATGCAATGACCTTTAATTCTCCCGGCTGATATTTTACATCATCCCATTTCAGCCTGTATTCGAATTCGGCTTTCTTCTTCCTGCCAAGCGATTTCCCGTTAAGGAACAGTTCGGCTTCATCTCCTGAAGTATAAACATGCACCGGCGTGACTAAACCTTTTCTTTCCGGCCAGTTCCAGTGAGGAAGTATGTGAGCCATTGGCAGTTCAGGTCTCCATTTTGACTGGTACAGGTAGAAACGGTCCTTTTTGAAGCCGGCAAGATCAAGGATTCCGAAGTAGCTGCTCCGTGAAGGAACCTCTTTTGTGCCCAGGAAATCAAGCATCTTCAGTAATTCCTGATAGCCCCATGTACCAGGTTTTGCGGTGGTAATATCACCATAATAGGGAGTTGGTTCGCCAAGGTAATCAAAGCCTGTCCAAACAAACTCTCCAAGTGCTGCAGGAAATTTATCAAAGGTGGCAAACTGCATATCGGGAGTACTGGCCCATGCAGGGTAGGCAACATCATAGGATGTGACCTGAAAAACACCCTTTCCGGGCAGGTTGTTGTTGAGGTCGCCAGTGACAACCGGGAAAAAATATTCTCCTCTTGAACTAACTGTCGATGCCGATTCGCTGGAATGCATTGGCAGGTTGGCATTTGCTTTCATATCGAAGAAACGCTGGTAATCGCCCAGATGGTAATTAATTCCGAAAAGATCGAGAGAAAGTTCGAAACCACTTGTCCCTGAATTTGGATTATCACATCCTGAAGTGACAGGACGGGTATTATCTTCTGTTTTTATGATAGCATTAAGCGCTTTTGCCAGATAAGGATTCCCCTGATCCGGAACTTCGTTACCGATGCTCCATATAAAAACTGATGGGTGATTCCGGTCGCGGCGTACCATTGCCTTTAAATCTTCTTCGTGCCAGGCATCAAAAACCTTATTGTAATCATTGGTTACCTTTCCTATCCTCCAGGTGTCGAATGCTTCAACCTCCATGAGGAAACCCATTTTATCGCAAAGTTCAGCCAGCTCAGGTGCGGGAGGATTATGGCTTGTCCTGATTGCATTGCATCCCATCTCCTTCAGAATCTCAATCTGACGCTCAGCAGCCCTTGTATTAAAGGCAGCTCCCAGCGCTCCCAGATCGTGATGGTTGCATACACCTTTTATAGATATGCGTTTCCCGTTAAGCAATAATCCGTCACGGGGTGTAAATTCAACACTCCTGAATCCGAAACTTGCTTCGGCGATGTCGGAAATTTTTGTTCCGTTAAGGACTTTTACTTCAACCCGATAAAGTTCAGGATGTTCAAGATCCCATAATACCGGATTCTTAACAGCAATATCGATCCTGAATTTGTGATTACCTGCCGCGGTAAGGGTTGCACTTGCAGGCTTTGACTCTGCCACAAGGGCTGTTTCCTTTTCAAATTTGCTGTTAAGTTTAAATACTGCTGCACTTATTGTTACAGAAACAGGCTCACCGGTTGGATTTTCCACTTCAGCCTCAACACTTAACATCCCTCTATCTTTTTTGATCTCGGGAGTTGTGCAGAAAATACCATTATATGCAAGGTGCACAGGCGATGTCTTAACAAGCCAGACGTTGCGGTATATTCCAGCACCAGGATACCATCTTGAATCCCAGTTCTTTGTGTCAAGCCTGACAGCAATGATATTTTCTTTTCCGAAATTGATATAGGGAGTTAGATCAAGCCTGAATGATGTATATCCGTATGGCCATTCACCGACGAATTTGCCGTTAAGCCATACCTTAGCGTTGGCCATGGCACCATCAAAATCGACATAAATTCTTTTGCCTTTATCATTATCTCCAAGGGAGAAATGCTTTCTGTACCAGCCAATTCCTTTCCACGGAAGTAAGCCGGTATTATTTTCAAGAGTGTCGCTGAAAGGTCCTTCTATTGCCCAGTCGTGAGGGAGGTCCAATTTCCTCCAGTTGCCATCGTTTACTGATGGGTCCTGAAGATTAACAGGCTCTTTGTCAGCAACAGCTGCTTCACCTGAAGCGTTGAAATACTTCACAAAGTTCCAGCCCTGGTTAAATGATTCCCGCGATCGCGGAGAATCCTGGGCTTTTAAATAGCCCGATGACCAGAACAAGGTCACCAGAGCCAGTGATGCTATAATTAGTTTTCGTTTCATAGGACTTGTTGGTTATTATTGGTTGACTAAATTAGTAAAAGAGAGTGAATTATGTAAGGATTTTTTATTCTGCTCATTAAAGGATTAACAGGTAGTAGCTGGTGTTACTCTTATTTCTTAATTATCTTATTTACAATAACTTCGTCATTATTGAGCCTTATTTTTACAATATATAATCCTGTTTTTATTCCGCTAAGATCGGCTCTTACGGAAAAGCTGCAAAGGGCTGTCAGCTCCCTGACAACAGTCCCGGAGACATCAATAACAGCAATTTCCTCTATTTCCCTGTCTGCCTCAATATAGATTAAGTCGTCGAAGGGATTGGGGAAAAGCCTGCAACGGACTTCGCCAGACTTAATATCCCTGACTGACACATCAATTCCGGGCATGTTTGCATCGAGCCAGGTAAGACGGGTATTTATCCAGCTCTTAAATTTATTGATATCACCTTTGTAAGTGTCAGGCTGAAAGTCGGGTTCAGGAGTCCCTACATTCACACCAAGTATCGGCCATTTCTGATAATGACGTACCTGAGCTTCATCAAGCAGATTTGTCACGGAATCAATTGTACTTTCAATCCATGACTGGCTAAGATAGCTGGATCTGAGTTCAAAATAGCGGTTATGTATCATCCTCACAAACTCAGGATCCTGCATCATCCTTACTTCCCATGAGGGAGGAACAGGATCGGCATAGCATTCATTTATCTTATATGCCCACCCCGAGCCATCTGTTTTATTGAAGTGAATACAGTTTTCAGTGAGAGTTTTCCAGGCCCAGTCGTAGTCCCACGGAGGCCCTGAAAATAACAATCCACCACGACTATCCCTGTTCTTGAAAAAGTACCTGCTCTTTTTATAGGCATCCACATTCCGCGTCACTTCCGATAGAATAAAATAATCGGCAAACGAATTGACGTCGAGATATGATTTATATCCGAATACTGGCGCACTGAACGACGGGTTGTAGAGGACAGTTTCGAGCGTATTGATAAAATCCTTAATGTAGTCCTTCTGAGGCTGAGCTATATCGGCAGGCTTTGGGTCGAAATATACAAAGTGAACGGTGGCTCCCTGTCTGTTCACGGGCGAGAAATGACTTGCCCAGCTATCTCCATCAGAATAGTAATCGTTTTTAATAATATAGCCTCCGGTCACTTCATCGCCTGTGTCGTCTCTGGGTTTAAGTTCCGCTATGTCGACACGTCCCTTGTCCTGCTTAATTTTCTCACCCAAGAGGTATATTCCCTGGTATTCACCATTAATCACAACTTCGCAGAATCTGGTCCTCGGGGCATAATGACCCATTTTCCGGAATATTTCAAAGGCCAGGTAATTTCTCAGAAAAGTCTTGTCGTTATAATTGGCCGTCAATATCCAGTCATTTTCGGATGGCATTCCAAGAATAGAAACGTTAAGTGCTGCTCCATTAACATCGCGTGTTTCCAGTGAATAAGGTTTCTGAGGCAGGGAGGCTGAATAAGCGCCCCTGATCTCTATCCCGATTTTGCCGGTATAAACGTTGCCTGAGTCGGTGATGAAATTCCTTTTTGTTCCGCCGTTCCATATTATCTTCATGTCAGCAGTAATCTTATACGGGTCAGGAATCTGTTCGCCCTGGAAAGTATTAATTATTACTATCGGCAGATTGGAAGATAATAATTCCTGATTGACTGACTTTAAGCTGTTGACAGCTTGCCCGTGGGATATACCCGGCAGGAGTGCCATGAAGATGAGATAAAACAGTTTTTTCATTATTCAGAATCAAAAGACATGTTCTTATTTAAAATTCTTAAAATCAATGATAGGAGCAAGGAGGTTTTCAGGCTTAAAAAAAACGTTTCCAATTTCGGTTTCCCTGTTAAAAAAACCGCAGTTCCTGAGGAAAAATCTTCTTTCAGCTGTGCCTCCGGAATAGTCGAGCCTCGCCTCTTTCCTTGCCGTGGCATCGGCAGTGAACCGAGCCTTTGTAATTTCAAACCATCGTCCTGATGAATCGCAGACCCATTGGTTTGCATAATATCCCATCCGGCTGATATAGCCTGAAGATGGAATGAAATTCTCAAGGAATGAATGGAGATGTGTAAGGTAAGTGGATTTTTTTGGACGCCGGAAACTTGCAATAAGTTCCCAGTGCTTTGTTTCCGGTGAATAAAACCAGGATGTATAATCTGTAGAATTGTTTTCAGCTGGTTTGCCTCTTAAGAGGAAGCTGTAGGTAGTTCCCGGTTTCCAGTTATATCTTTTATAACTCTGCCCGCCCGATCCCTCATCTCCGAATTCACCTGAGATAACCTCCTGCCCCTTCGAAAGAAGTTTTATCCTGTACTCCTCAGGTATCTCACCTGGTTTATCGGTCTGCCATGGACTCCAAACCGAAAAGAGTATTCTTCTTTCACTTTCGGAATTGACCTGAATTCCGAAATAGCCGTCAGAAAAACCAATAGCCATAAAAAATGAACCAATGACATCGTTACCCTCGGGTATGGTAAGCTCATTATAAAACCATTCAACAGAAGATGCTTTTTCAGGAATTTCATAATTGAGATGTACTGAGGGTCCGCGCCGTCCGAAATAAAAATCATCTTTAACATAATTAACTTTTCCTCCGGAGGCAGGCCCGCTGATCAGAATATCCGTAATTTCAGCGAAAGATGATCCTTCCCTGCTGTTCCCTTTTATTTCAACACATTGATATCCTGATGATTTTATTGGAAAGGTGCCGGCATTTATCTTATCGGTCAGAGTGTTGCTTATTTCAACCTTTCTTGTGACTCCGTTGAGAGTGATCTCAATTTCCGATCTTCCTGAGTTAACCTTTCCAATGAATGAAAGGCTTAATTCTCCGGTTTTTGTCGTGCTAAAAAAGGTATGTATTACCGAGCTCTTGTCCTTCCATCCCTTGATTCCTTCAGGCGTGATAATCTCCTCGTCAGCATGTAAATTATTAATTATCCAGCTGTTGCCTGAAGCAGGAATTGAGATAACTTTATCAGGCTGGGAAAATGTTAGATTGCATATAGAAAAAAAGATAAACAGAAGAAGGAAAAATGGCTTAAATCGGACTGGAGAAAATCTCATTTTTGTGTAGTTTCAAGGAAGGGGTAAAAATATACATTTATCTTTTTATTTTTGTGTACAAACTTAATAAGATTCCAATGGCCAGATCTTCGTTTTCCCTATCCTTCCTTTTTTCGGCACTTCTGATAATAAATGCTTTTCAGGTTTCGGCACAGAAGCCTGTTTTTACAAGGCAGGATACACTGCGTGGTTCAATTACTCCTGAGAGAGCCTGGTGGGATATTACATATTATCATCTTGATATTTCAGTAAATCCTTCAGACAGTACGATCAGGGGATCCAACACCATAAACTACAGGGTTACTGGCAATCCGACTCTGATGCAGATAGATCTTCAGCCCCCTATGAATCTGATAAAAGCAGTACAGAACAATTCGGACCTTACTTTTAAAAGGGAAGGAAATGTCTATTGGATTTCGATGAAGGAGGTACAGCAGAAAGATAAAATTTACTCAATAGTTCTCAGCTTTGAAGGGAAGCCAAGGGTTTCCACACGACCTCCCTGGGTTGGAGGCATAACCTGGTCGAAAGATAAGAATGGTTTGCCCTTTGTAGCTTCAGCCTGCCAGGGCGATGGGGCGAGCCTCTGGTGGCCCTGCAAGGATCAT
>CAIPJU010000135.1 GCA_903865465.1 uncultured Bacteroidota bacterium | reverse complement strand
CTGATTTTAGGCTAAAAGCTCTTTTGATCACCTGAAAACTTACAAGTAGCTACCATTTTGCCATATTTTATTAGCTTTGCAAAAATTTCGTTAGTATGATGAATTACGATTATAATACTCAAAGAAAGAGGATGGCTCTTCCGGAATATGGAAGGAATGTCCAGAAAATGGTCGATCACATAAAGACTATTCAGGACAGGCCCGAACGTAACAGGGCGGCTAAAACCATTATTTCTATTATGGGTAATCTGAATCCCCATCTTCGTGATGTTGGAGATTTTAAGCATAAATTATGGGATCATCTTGCACTTATTGCTGATTTTGAACTCGATATTGATTCCCCCTATCCTGTACCGGAACCCTCAAAATTTGTTGAGAAACCCAAGCAGGTTCCCTATGGTCAGGGTCAGATCAAATATCTTCATTACGGCCATATAATAGAACTTATGATTGATGCTGCCTGCGAGATGGAAGATGGCGAGGAGAAGGAGTACCTTACTACCCTTATTGTCAACCAGATGAAGAAATCCTATATCACCTGGAACAGGGGTCAGGTAGCCGATGAGGTCATTATCGCCAACCTTAAACACCTGTCGCGCGGCAGGCTAAAGGTCACTGATGGCGTCAAAATTCTTGAGGTAAGGGATCTTATACCACAGGTTAAAAAAAGTAAACCTGCCGGTAAACAGCACGGTAAACCTCAAAAACAACAGTTTGCCAAGAAAAAGGGATACAGCAGACATTGATGGGTACATTCATTGTAGAGGGGGGAACTCCGCTAAGTGGAGAAATAACACCACAGGGCGCCAAAAATGAGGCTCTGCAGGTGATTTGTGCCACTCTACTTTCTCGACAAAAAATAACTATAACAAATATCCCCGATATAGCTGACGTAAATAACCTGATCAGCCTTATAGCCAGTATGGGTGTTACTGTGGTTCGCGAATCACAATCAACAGCTACTTTCGAAGCTTCGAAAATAGATTTCGAATATCTCCAAACAAGCGGTTTCAGGGAGAAGAGCTCCAGTCTCAGGGGTTCCATAATGATAGTGGGACCATTGCTTGCACGATTTGGAAAGGCTTTCATTGCTAAACCCGGTGGTGATAAAATCGGACGCCGCAGGGTGGACACTCATTTCACAGGATTTCAGAAGCTGGGAGCTAAATTTGAATTTGATACTAATGACCCCTTCTTTACTGTTAAAGCAGATTGCCTGACAGGAACATATATGCACCTCGATGAGGCTTCAGTAACGGGTACCGCCAACATAATAATGGCTGCTGTGCTTGCTAAAGGGGAAACTACTATTTACAACGCTGCTTGTGAACCTTATATACAGCAACTTTGCAAAATGCTGGTATCGATGGGAGCAAAGATCCAGGGAATAGGATCTAATCTCCTTAATATTGAGGGAGTTACTTCACTTAATGGTTGCACTCACCGCATCCTGCCCGATATGATCGAGATTGGCTCCTTCATCGGACTGGCTGCAATGACAGCTTCTGAGATTACCATAAAAAACACCTCATACGATAGTCTTGGCATTATCCCCGATTCCTTCCGCCGTCTTGGAATAAAACTGGAAAGGATCAATGATGACATATATATTCCGCGGCAGGACCATTATGAGATAGAGACCTTTATTGATGGTTCGATTATGAATATTGCCGATGCCATCTGGCCGGGACTTACCCCGGACCTTCTCAGCATCTTCCTCGTGATAGCCACACAGGCGAAGGGCGCTGTGCTTATTCATCAGAAAATGTTTGAAAGCCGCCTCTTCTTCGTCGATAAACTTATCGATATGGGAGCCCAAATCATACTCTGCGATCCGCACAGGGCAACGGTTATCGGACTCGACAGAGCTTTCCGGCTTAAGGGAACGGTAATGACATCACCCGACATCAGGGCTGGTGTGGCCTTGCTCATCGCTGCACTTTCGGCTGACGGGAAAAGTGTAATTCACAACATTGAACAAATTGACAGGGGCTACCAGCAAATCGACAAACGGCTCAATGCATTGGGCGCTAATATAAGAAGGGTATAACCTGTCGGACGAAGAGGTTGTGAGATTATTAGTTCATAAATTTCCTTTTGTCCGCCATTTAATTAAAAATCTAAAATTAAATCCACCTCCTATTCTGCTCTTCTGTTTTTCTGCCAAATTGTCAACCACTTTCCCTTGGCAAGTTATTTGTTGGTTTGAAGTGGAGAAATTGAAACAGTGTTCGAGATGATGACAAAAAAGAAAAGAGAACAGGAAGAAACTGAGCTGATAAATGCTGCAAAAGCGGCTGATAATAAAAGTGATAGCGCTGCTTCAGATGCCTCAGGAGCAAACCTTGAGAACAGCGAAAAGGCTGCTGATCAATCGAAAGATGATTTGGCAGGAGCTGGCGGTAAGGAACTTTCGGCTGACAAAGTGATAGCTGAAGTAAAAGCTGTTGAGGTAAAACTGGCAGATATTCAGGATAAATATATAAGGCTTTCGGCAGAATTCGATAACTACAGGAAGAGAACACTGCGTGAAAAGATGGAGCTGTCGAAATATGCAGGTGAAGAACTGCTTCTGAAAATTATCCCCATCATGGACGATTTTGAAAGAGCTCTCAAACACATGGATTCAACTACCGACTGTAAGGCTCTGAGAGAAGGTATCGACCTGATATATAATAAATTCAGCGATTTTCTCAAACAGAGCGGAATAAAGGAGATTGATGTTCCTAATGGTAGTTTCAATGTCGACATCCACGAAGCAGTTGCAAAAACACCTGTTAATGAGGAAGATAAGAAGGGAAAAGTTGTGGATGTTGTGCTGAAAGGATATTATCTTTACGATAAGGTATTGCGTTTTTCAAAAGTCGTGGTAGGTGAATGATTTGTACCTGCCTGTAAAAGGCTGAGGTGGCTGATTAATATAAAAGTAAAGGATGGGAAAAAGAGATTTTTATGAAGTGCTCGGAGTATCGAAAGAGGCCACAAAGGAAGAGATTAAAAAAGCCTACAGACAACAGGCTTTAAAATTTCATCCCGATAAGAACCCCGGCGATAAAAAAGCTGAAGAGAATTTCAAAGAGGCTGCTGAAGCTTATGAGATCCTCAGCAATGATGAAAAGAAGGCCAGATACGACCGTTACGGACATGCAGGAATGGGTAACGGCGCAAACGGTGGATTCAGCGGTCATAACATGACCATGGATGATATATTCTCATCGTTCGGCGACATCTTTGGTGACGCCTTTGGTGGATTCGGAGGATTTGGAGGGGCAAGACGCGGGGGCGGACGAAGAGTTAATAAGGGAAGTAACCTCAGAGTTAAAGTTAAGCTTAGTCTTCAGGAGATTGCAAACGGGGCTGAGAAAAAGATCAAGGTCACTAAGTATGACACCTGTGATTCATGCAGCGGCACAGGAGCTGCCGATTCCTCAAGCATTTCGACCTGCAGCACTTGTCACGGAACGGGACATGTGACACGTATTGCCAACACTATGCTGGGGCAGATGCAAACCTCATCGGTTTGTCCTTCATGCGGAGGCGACGGAAAAACCATAACGAAAAAATGTACCCATTGCTATGGTGAAGGAATTATTCAAAAAGAAGACATCATCAAAATAAATATCCCTGCCGGAGTTGGTAAGGGAATGCAGATGACGGTCAACGGTAAGGGTAATGCTGCAAGAAGAGGCGGCATTAACGGAGACCTGCTTGTGGTAATCGACGAAGAGGAACATTCCGAGCTTATCAGAGAAGGCAATGATCTTATATACAATCTGTTCATTAGTATTCCCGATGCAGTTCTCGGCACCCATGTCGAAGTACCTACTGTTGATAATAACGTAAAAATAAAGATTGAACCAGGTACACAGCCAGGTAAGATATTGCGCCTCAGGGGCAAAGGACTTCCCGAAGTTAACGGATATGGCAGGGGCGATCTTCTGGTGAATGTAAACGTGTGGATCCCTAAAAACGTAAACAAGGATGAATCTAAAATATTTGAAAAATTCAGGGAATCCGACTCTTTTACACCTAATCCCGACAAAAACGATAAGGGCTTCTTCGAGAGAATGAGAGGCTATTTTGAATAGATCTTATAATCTCCATTTACACGTAATAACGAAACCTTTCCACCTAACTATAAATAACAAATCCTTTACCAAAGTCCCTCCTTTTATCAGGATGGACTTTTTTTATTTTGAAAAATCTAAAGTACTTTAGTTATATTTACCATACTGAAATTTATTACTAAACCAATCTCCTTATGGCACTATTTGAGGCAAGGAACATAACAAAACAATTCGGCAGCTTTACTGCTCTCGACAATGTGAGTATTGCGGTACCGGAACAAAGCATTTACGGTTTACTGGGGCCCAATGGCGCAGGCAAAACCACTCTCATCAGAATTATCAACCAGATTACGGGACCCGATTCAGGTGAACTCTTCCTCGATGGAAGGAAGCTTCATCCGGATGATGTTCAGCTAATTGGCTACCTTCCTGAAGAAAGGGGTTTGTATAAGAAAATGAAGGTAGGCGAACAGGCTGTATATTTCGCTCAGCTTAAAGGGCTCTCAAAGTCTGAAGCAATGCGAAGGCTTAAGTACTGGTTTACAAAACTTGACATTGTTGACTGGTGGGGTAAAAAGGTTGAAGAGCTTTCAAAGGGAATGGCACAGAAAGTGCAGTTCGTTACTACTGTACTTCACGAGCCCAAACTCCTGATATTCGATGAACCATTTACAGGATTCGACCCGGTAAATGCGAACACGATAAAAAATGAAATTCTATATCTGAGGGATCGTGGCGCTACAGTCATTTTCTCGACTCACAATATGGAATCGGTCGAAGAGCTTTGCGATAACATTACCCTTATCGACAAAGCCAAAACAATTCTCGAAGGGCGGGTTGACGAGATCCGAAGTCAGTGGGCAGCTAATGAATTTGATCTTGTATTTGACGGTAATGTCACCATTGAAGGCAACAGTCATTACAGCATTATTGATAAAAAAACTGATAACGGGAAGAGTTTGATCAGGATGAAAACTATTGGTACTGCCAACACCAATGAAATCATTAAGACAGTAATGCAATCAGGAAATATTATCTCTTTCAATCCTGCCCTCCCATCAATGAACGAGATATTCATCAGGGTAGTCGAAACACGTAATTGAAATGACTTTTTAACTTAGTAAAATTCAAATTATGAATAAAATATCTGTTATCATAAAAAGAGAGTATATAACAAGGGTCAGAAAGAAATCATTTATTATTATGACTGTTCTGGCTCCTCTCCTGATGGCTGCTGTGAT
>CAIPJU010000134.1 GCA_903865465.1 uncultured Bacteroidota bacterium | reverse complement strand
TAACATTCGTGACCGTGTAGGTTCTCCATTAGCAAAACAAACAATGATGAAGAATCCAGGTTCTACATTTCAACATTATGATGGTAAACACACAGCATCTGAGTCTTTTGACTTTTCTGATGACGTTAATGCTTTACTAGAAGGAGAAAACTTATCTGAAGATTTTAAAAATAAAGCAACAACAATTTTTGAAGCTGCAGTTTCTTCACGTATTGAAGCAATTGCTGAGTCAGTTGAAGAACAATTGACAGAACAATTTGAAGAAGCTATTGAACAAGTTAAAGAAGAATTGGCAGACATTTTTGCATTCGCATTTCTTCTTGCCGACAAATATAAATTTGATGTCAAAGAAATTGTGCTTGAAAAGATTAAGCAAAATGGAGAAAAATATCCTGTAGAAAAAGCGAAGGGAACAGCAAAGAAATATAACGAACTATGAGTTTGACTTTTGAATTATCTATAGAGGTTTCAGAGCAATATGATTTTAATAAGGAATCATTAAATAAGATTGAACAAAATACTTGGGTAAAAAATCAATGGCCATTAGTATATTTTATTCAAAACGATTCTAAAAAAATAGCCTATGTAGGCGAATCAACAAATGCTTCTAGCCGAATTAAAAATCATTTAGCTAATTCAGAAAGATGCAAATTGAACAAGATTTCTATAATCGGTTCTGACAAATTTAATAAATCTGCCACCTTAGACATCGAATCAAACCTAATTCAATACATAACAGCAGAAGGAAAATTTGATCTTCAAAATGGAAACTACGGATTAATAAATCATAATTATTATCAGCAAGATCTATATAAAAATCTATTTAAAGAAGTTTGGAATAAACTCGTTGAGAAAAAAATAGTAACAAAATCACTTTCGGAAATTGAGAATTCAGAGTTATTCAAATATTCTCCTTATAAATCTTTAAATGAAGACCAATATCGCTCAGTACTTGAAATACTTGAGGGTCTAACTGTAAAAAAATCGAACAGAATTTTTATAGGAGGAAGTGCTGGAACGGGCAAAACAATACTTGCAACTTATTTGATGAAATTATTGGTAACAGAAGTGGATGACAGCCAATTTGAAGATTTTAATGATGATGAATTAAGGGAGATAAATTATATCAAAGCATTCAAATCAAAATACCCAAAAGCAAAAATTGGACTAGTCGTAGCTATGACATCTTTGCGCGAATCATTGGAAAAGGTTTTCAAAAAAATTCCAGGTTTAAAATCATCAATGGTCATCAATCCATCAGACACATTCAAATTACTGGAGAAATATGACTTATTGATAGTGGATGAGGCTCACCGACTGAGGCAATACAAAAACATCAGTTGGATGGGTGCTTTCAAAATAAATAATCGAAAATTAGGGTTAGGCAATAATGGCACTGAATTGGATTGGATTCTTTCAAATAGTAAAAATCAAATTTTCTTCTATGACATAGCGCAGTCAGTTAAGCCATCTGATGTCGATGCCAAAAATTTTGCAAAATTATTGGAAGAAAAAAACACTCTGAAACTTGAGTTGAAATCTCAGATGAGAGTAAAAGGAGGCAATAATTATATTCAATTCGTTGATGAATTGCTACACGTTAGAAGAACTGAAACTAAGAAATATAGAGATAATAAATATGATTTGATTGTATTTGATTCCTTCATTGACCTTCATCAAGAATTAACTAAAAGGGAGAAGGAATTAGGATTATGCAGGATTATTGCAGGTTATGCATGGCCTTGGCTTTCTGACCCGAAAAAGAAACCAAAACCCTCACCCACCGTTACTGATATAGAATTAGATGGAATGAAATTCAAATGGAACTCTACTATGGACGATTGGATCAATTCTCCAAATGCATTTGAAGAAATCGGATGTATT
>CAIPJU010000133.1 GCA_903865465.1 uncultured Bacteroidota bacterium | reverse complement strand
TCCCCTGGTCCGGTCCATAGATGATCCCCTTCTTGTGATCAACAAAGCCTTTGGCTGCAATACCGATGCAAATAGGGTTTATTCCATCTTCCGCAACACTTTTCCTGATATCCTGTATCGCCCTGGTAATAACGGAAATTATATAATCCTTCGACTGATCGTTATGAAGGGCATAGGACTTCGAAGCCATGATATTGCCGTTAATTCTGACCACGGCAATTCTTAGCGAAAAGCGGCCTATATCAATCCCTATGGCAGCAGCATGATAAAACATTTTCAACTTACTTGTGATTATTTACAAAAATAGTTTTTAAATCAAAGAACCTCCTTCTCCATTGCAATAAATAACTATTCAGGAAAGAGTATTTTTAATAACTTTGCCAACCTAAAAAACTAAAATACTTCTATGAGTAACAGGATTCGGGAAATATTAACCAGTGAAGCAGAGGCGATAAATAATATTCCTGTTGAGAGCGGTTTTGAGAAAGCTATTGAGATCATCCAGGAACATGTTCAGAACAAGAACGGGAAACTGGTAACGAGCGGAATGGGAAAAGCAGGACAAATTGCACATAACATTGCAACAACCTTTAGCTCAACCGGAACACCCTCAGTTTTTCTTCATCCCAGCGAAGCACAGCATGGCGATCTTGGGGTTCTTCAAAAAAATGACGTATTGCTTGCTATCTCCAATTCAGGAAAAACCAGGGAAATAATTGAGCTAATAGAGCTTAAAAATCATCTTTTCCCCGAAGTCCCGGTGATTGTTATAAGTGGAAATGCCAACAGCCCTCTGGCCCTGAAAGCCGATTGTTTTATTTCAACCGGAGCTCCGTCAGAGGTCTGCCCGCTTGGACTCACACCTACAACATCAACAACTGTAATGACGGTAATCGGAGATGTCCTGGTTGTGCTTATGATGGAAAGAATAGGTTTCAACGCCAGCGATTATTCAAAAAGACATCATGGGGGCTACCTTGGTGCGAAATCGAGGGAAATATCAGAAACAGAATAGTCAGCCTCAGACCTGAGTCTTTTCCGAATCATGATTTGTTGACTGAAGAGTACTCTCGAGTGCATCCTGGAATTTATTGGCATTTTCTATCCACCTGAGTATCTTTTCACTCGCAGCAGGAAACTCCGGGGTACGCATCGAAGCAATCCTGTATGTAGAGTCTTTAAGCTCCGCAACATTTTCAATTACCTTTACAAAATAACCCCTGAAGAATGAGTCGGTCAGGTAGAAGTATCGCTTCCTGTCGGCCGCAAAGGTCCTGTAATCTATTATCTTGTTCTGAAGAAGGAAGTTAAGGGAGGTACTTACAGAGCTCTTGCTGGCCTGAAAGTATATTACCATCTCGTCGAAGGTTTTTTCAGGAGGATCACTGACCATAAACCATGCTATTATTCTGCCCTGCATAGGAGTAAGACCGAATTTCTCAAATATCTTGCCTGTCTCTTCAATAATTTCCCTTGTTCCTTTTTGCTGGTCTGCCATTTACGGATAACGTTTAGTTGATCAAAACAAAACTATGACAAAATTTAATTGGTTCTATAGCTTTTGAACTAAAAAAACAAATATTTTTTTTCTTGGTGCAGTCAGATAAAAGAATTAGTTTTGGAAGCATGTGAGTAAAAAAATCATAACTAAAAATAAACCCATGACAAACAACAATTACTCAAATGGCATCAGCAGGAAAGACTATGTTTTTTCGATTTCCATTATAGGGCTCTTCTTTTTCATTTTCGGCTTTGTTACATGGCTGAACGGAATCCTTATTCCCTTTCTCAGGACTGCCTGTGAATTAAATGATTTCGAGGCCTACTTTGTAACGTTTGCATTTTATGTCTCCTATTTTGTCATGGCTCTCCCTTCGTCAGCCCTGTTAAAAAAGACAGGATTTAAGAACGGCATGTCAATAGGGCTATGGATTATGGCGGCCGGAGCGCTTGTTTTCATTCCAGCTGCAATGACCAGGACTTTTGGATTATTTCTTTTTGGTTTATTTGTTGAAGGTACAGGACTGGCCCTGCTCCAGACGGCATCAAACCCGTACATTACAATAATCGGCCCTCGTGAGACTGCTGCTAAACGCATAAGTATCATGGGTATTGCGAATAAATTTGCAGGGGCTATCGCACCTATTATTCTTGCCAGTATTATTTTAAAAGATTCAAAGGTTCTCGAACTTAAGCTGAAAGCAACCGCCGATGCAGCGGCCCGTGCAGGACTTCTTGATGAACTGGCAGGCAGGGTGGTTATGCCCTATCTGGTTATGGCAGTCATACTTGTTCTTCTCGGGCTTCTTCTTAAGTTCGCCCACCTTCCTGAGGTTGACACCGATGCGGAGGACGAAACCGTAGGTGAATCAAATGCAAAGAAAACCAGCATCTGGCAGTTTCCCCATCTTGTTCTGGGTGTCATAACTCTCTTCTTCTACGTAGGGGTTGAAGTTATTGCCGGAGACAGTATTATAAGGTATGGCCAGTCGATTGGAATTGCCATGGAATCGGCAAAATACTTCACTTCCCTGACCCTCTTAAGTATGGTTATCGGATACCTCTTAGGAATAACGCTTATTCCCAAATACTTAAGCCAAACAACGGCTTTAAAGATATGCACTATACTCGGAGTGATTTTCTCCCTGGGAATAATTTTTACTCCTGCCCATTTAGTCTTTACCATACCATTTATTGATATTACAACCTTGCACTCCATTGAGCTGATACTACCATTAACTGTTCTTTTTGTGGCCTTGATGGGGCTGGCAAACTCTCTTATCTGGCCTGCAATGTGGCCACTGGCACTAGCCGGCCTTGGAAGATTTACAAAAACAGCTTCTGCTATGCTTATCATGGCAATAGCAGGCGGTGCATTAATCCCATTACTTTACGGAAAGCTGGCAGTAGTTTTCTCAACCCAGTCAGCTTACTGGATCTGCGTGCCCTCATACCTTATTATAATGTATTATGCATTCATCGGCCATAAAGCAGGAAAATAATCCCGGTTATGATCTGAAGGAGATATTTGACTTATTTGTAACGGATGGGACTTTTCAAAGTGGTGAACCATTTGGAAATGGCCATATTCATGATACTTTCAGAATAGAGACTGCAGAAAAGGATAAGGACGATTATATCCTGCAACGGCTTAACAACAGGATATTCAAGAACATACCCGAACTTCAGCACAATATTGAAAGGGTCACTCTCCATCTCAGGAACCGTCTCATGGAAATTCCCGGATCGGATATAAAAAGGGAATGCCTTACTCTCATCCCTTCCCATGACGGGAAGAGTTGGATTACTGACCGGAATGGCAATTATTGGAGGATGTATATATTTATCTCCAATCATTGTTCCTACGATGTAGTTGATACTTCCAATAAAGCCTTTGAAGGCGGCAAAGCAATTGGCAGGTTTCAGGCGATGCTCTCTAATATGCCTGGGGAACCGCTTTTTGAAACCATTCCCTGGTTTCATGATATCGGGAAAAGACTCGATACCTTCAATTGTACTGTCAGGAAAAACCCTGCAGGACGAGCCGGTATGGTGATAAAAGAAATTAAACATGTTCTGAAACGGGCCGATGAGATGAAAATTATTCTGAAGCTCGGGGCTGAGGGAAGAATACCTCTCAGAATTACTCATAACGACACAAAATTCAATAATATATTACTCGATGAAAACGACAGGGCACTATGCGTAATAGACCTCGATACGGTAATGCCAGGATATGTCCACTACGATTTCGGAGATGCCATCAGGACTGCAACAAACACAGCTTCGGAAGATGAGGGCGACCTTGAAAAGGTTAATATGAATATCAACCTTTTTCGTGCCTATTCCGAGGGCTTCCTCTCTGAAACCGGAAGTACCCTTAATGATGTGGAGAAAGAATACCTGGCCTTCTCACCCAGACTGATTACATACACCATCGCAGTGCGTTTTCTCACTGATTTTATCGATGGTGACAATTATTTCAAAATCCATCATGAGTACCATAACCTCCAACGGGCCCGCGCACAGCTCAGACTTGTCGACTCTATGGAGGAACAGTACGATGATATGAAAAAAATAATTAGCAACCTTATATAACTTTCCGGATTGTGCTTCGGTTTCAGTCGGGCGCCACAAGCAATAACATTTAATGCAAAATACTAAAACAGGAATTAATTAAATATGAGCTGGACAGAAGAGGAAATCAAGTTTCTTGAAAGATTGGATGACCCTGATAAGATTCAGGCCTTCCTTGATTCAATTGATTATAACCCTGCCTATGAATGCCGCTCACCAAGATGGGTCATCAGGAAAAAATCAGCTCATTGTTTTGAGGGCGCACTTTTTGCAGCTGCTGCCCTTAACTTCATCGGATACAAACCACTGATTATCGACATGAAATCTTTCAATGATGACGATCATGTGATTGCTGTATTCAGGGTTGACGATCACTGGGGAGCTATTGCCAAATCGAACTTTACTACGCTCAGATACAGGGAGCCGGTTTACCTTTCTCTAAGGGAACTGGTGATGTCATACTTTGACTTTTACTTCAACATTTATGGCGACAAGTCGCTGCGCTCCTATTCGAGCTTTCTCGATCTGAGTATCTATGAGGCCCGCGATTGGAAAACAACTGATGAAGATCTTGAATATATAGGTGATAAACTGGAGAGTTTGAAACACTACCCTGTAATTACTGAAAAGATGATTAAGAATCTGAAGAAAGCCAGTGATACCGTTAAAAAAGCTGCGTTGCTGGGATCGAATGAAGAGGGTCTTTTCAAGCCGGTGCAACAATAAAAATTGTAAATCAACTCAACAATAATATAACTTTATTGTTAGTTAGTGTTGGTGGTAGATTGAGACTGTTTCGTTGTTAAAAATGTTTAATTTCATCGGTCGAATTTTTTATCTCATTATCAACCTGAATATCTTGTATTTAGATTGAAGGCTATAAATACGTTCGAAGGTTGTTTTTGCTATTCTCCCGATATTGACTACTTTTGTCATCGCTAAAATAAATTGGTATGGATCTTTCAGGCAAGTATTACAAGG
>CAIPJU010000132.1 GCA_903865465.1 uncultured Bacteroidota bacterium | reverse complement strand
AGGTATACAGCAAATAAATAATGGTATATCTGCAAAGAGTGGAACAAAAAAATTAGAGAAAGTTCACGAAAGAATAGGCAGATTAAAACAGAAATACCCCTCCGTGCACAAGTACTATGATATTACGCTATCAGATAATGGAAATGGAATTGCCACGAAAATATAATGTGAACATAAAAAAGGAGAAGACCCTGATAAAAAGGCAGGTATCTATTTTTTACGAACATCATTAAACGAAAAGGATGAAAAAACTCTTTGGACCATTTACAATGTAATCCGTGAAATAGAATACACCTTCAGGGTTTTAAAAACTGATTTAGATTTACGTCCTATCTACCATAAAACAGATGAAGCGTCCATGGCTCACCTACATCTTGGAATATTAGCTTACTGGTTAGTCTCCACAATAAGGTATCAACTGAAACAGAAAAATTACAACGCTGATTGGAGAGAAATCGTCAGAATAATGAACACTCAAAAGTGCGTTACAACAAGCGTTGAAAATATTAATAATGAAGTGGTATCAGTTAGGCAATGCACAGAGTTAACTCAGCCAGTAAAGAATATCTACGAATTACTACAATACAAATACGCCCCTTTTAAAAGGAAAAAATCTGTAGTCCCCCCTGGAGAACTTCAAAAAAATCAAAATGTTTGTTCACAACTAATTACGGACACATAGCTGCAATGTGGGTTAAAAGCATTGAACGAAGCAGGAATTTATCCTGATGTGATTTCTGGCGTTAGTGCCGGATCAATTGTGGGAGCATTTTATGCCGATGGGTTTTCGCCTGATGAAATTTACGATATTTTCAGTAATAATAAGCTTACAAAATATCTCGAGTTTGGTCTTCCAAACAAAGGTTTGGTACGATTGACAGGATTATATAAAACCTTATTGGAGAAGCTTAGAGCAAAAACATTTGAAGAACTGAAGCTCCCATTATTTGTGGCGGTTACCAATCTTAATCTGGCGAAATGTGTTTATTTTTCGCATGGCGATTTGGCTTCATTTATAATAGCTTCGTCAACCGTGCCCGTGATGATTCAACCAAGGGTGATTGATGGTATAACTTATGTGGATGGAGGTATCCTGAATAATCTGCCATTGGAACCTATTGAAAATGATTGTGAAATGCTGATAGGTGTAAATGTAAATCCTGTGGTGGTTCCAATGGCTGAATTTGATGGGATGATAGCTGTTGCCGACCGTTCTTTCCACATGATGATTAACGAAATCAATAAGCATAAGATTCTGAAGTTTGATATTTATATCGAACCGCAGGAACTTTGTAAATACTCACTGTTTAATATGTCGAATGGGAAAGAAATGCGGCAGATAGGATACAAGGAAACGAAAAGGGTGCTGAAGGAAAAGGGAGTTTGATAATTAATAATTAAGAATGAATAATTAATAATTGGGGGGGGGTGATTGTTGTTTTCTAAGATTTGGCGGATAATCTTTAACTCCTGATTTAGTATCATTTAAAGTTAGCGGTTCCTTCCACGCGTGCGTGGAAGTACCAACTAAAGTTAGCGGACACATCCACGCGTGCGTTGAGGTATCAACTAAAGTTAGCGGACACATCCACGCGTGCGTTGAGGTACAAACTAAAGTTAGCGGATACAACCACGCGGGCGTTGAGGTACCAACAAAAGTTAGCGGCAAATACCCAGGGGTGCGTGGAAGT